>JAYTON010000470.1:0-5840 GCA_043747725.1 Saprospiraceae bacterium | reverse complement strand
AGAGTTTGAAGCATTCGCCAGAGCAGGTTTCAAATTGCCTGAATCTATGGAGCATTCCGATATTTTGCAGCAACTCAAAAGCCTTTCCGAGCAACGCGCGCAAGGCATTTTGACGGAGAAGGAGTTTGCTGAAATGTCGAGAAGATTATACGAATAGGTCTTAAAAGCGAGTGACGGCGTGACTTTGAGTCACGCCGTCACTATTTTATACATCAATTATGCGAAATCATACTCACAAAATCATCAAACAGATACCGCGCATCATGCGGACCCGGCGACGCTTCAGGGTGATATTGCACTGAAAACGCCGGCTTACCTTTCACGCGAATCCCTTCGATGGTATCATCATTCAGGTTGACATGCGTAATCTCTATCGTCTCTGATTTTGCTCTGATTACTGAGGGGTCAACGCCGAAGCCGTGATTTTGGCTTGTCACTTCACATTTGCCCGTTACGATATTCAAAACGGGATGATTGATGCCTCGGTGTCCATTGTGCATTTTATAAGTCGGGACATCCAGCGCACGAGCGAGGAGTTGATGCCCTAAGCAAATGCCGAAAACAGGCTTATCCGTTTTCAAAATATCTTTTACCGTCGCTACTGCATAATCCATAGCCCCAGGGTCGCCCGGACCATTCGAGAGGAAATACCCGTCGGGATTCCAAGCGGCGATGTCAGCAAAAGGTGTTTTGGCAGGAAAAATTTTGACGTAGCAGTTTCTTTCTGAAAAATTGGTCAAAATGCTGCGTTTGATGCCAAAATCCAAGGCGGCGATGCGATATTGAGCATTTTCATTGCCATAAAAATACGGCTCTGCGGTCGTCACCACTGATGATAATTCCAAGCCCGACATATCAGGCACGGCAGCCAAGCGGTTTATCAATTCCTTTTCGTCAAAAATTTCGGAGGAAATAATAGCGTTCATCGCGCCTTTATCACGGATATGACGCACGATGGCGCGTGTATCCACGTCGCTGATTCCAACAACCCCCTCAGTATCGAAGTAGTTTTGAATGTCGTGATCCGCTCGTGCACGAGAATAATTGACATTGAAGGTTTTACAAATCAAACCTGCAATTTTCATGTGATCTGATTCGATCTCCGATTGTTTTGTTCCGTAGTTGCCGATGTGGACATTGGTGGCGACGAGTAGTTGACCGAAATAAGAAGGGTCAGTGAAGATTTCCTGATAGCCCGTCATGCCTGTGTTGAAGCAGATTTCGCCCGTCGTGGTGCCGATTTTTCCGGCAGATTTTCCATGCCAGACAGTGCCGTCTTCAAGCATTAAAATAGCCGATTTGTTAAAAATTTCGCTCATTTTTACCCGATTAAACTTTTCTTTAATTGGGGTGCAAAGGTAGAATGTCTTTCATTAAAAATGGCATTGGGCAGGATATTTTTTATTTTCAGTATAATTTTACGAAATAAACTATTTTGTAGTAAAAGGTGCAATCATAGGAAGATTTAAAATCTTCCTATGATTTAATTATAAAAAACTGTAAAATTTACTTTAATTAGGGTATTTTATTGAATAAATATGCCACTTTGGAGTATTTTTTTTAATTTATACCTTTCATAGTCTATCTAAAACTTTAGTTTTACGTTTGAATATTTTATAATTTCAATAAAGACCCAATATGAGTATTGAAAAAGAAATAAATCAAAGTAAGTTTAGAAATGACTGGCAGAAAGCCTTGGTCAATATTATTTATACCTGCAATTGGGTGATGGAGGAACAGAAAAACCACTTGGACAGAGGCGGTTTGACGCTTCAACAATATAATATTTTGCGCATTTTGAAAGGCAGCGGACAGCCTATTTCGACCCTCCAAATAAGAGAACGGATGCTCGATAAAATGAGCGATACAAGCCGCATCGTTGACCGATTGATCAATAAAAACCTTGTTGAAAAGTGTATCAATCAGACGGACAAACGGCTTGTAGATGTCTCGATTTCGCAAAAAGGCATTGAACTCATTAACTGGATGGACAATTATACCCATGAAATTGATGATATTATGCGCAACCTGACAGAAGCAGAAGTGCAACAACTGAACACGTTGTTGGATAAGGTGCGTGTTAAAAAAGAAGAATAATTTTTAATTTATAAAACAATCAAAATGAACTCATTAGCCAACTTTTTCAACAATCCAGATTCCAGTTTTGTCTTCGTCAAAATGCTAATTCCGATATTTATGGCAATCCTTTTTTTACAATCAGGCTTGGATAAAGTATTGAATTATAAAGACACTGTCGCTTATTTTACCGACCATTTCAAAAAATCACCTTTAGCCAAAACCATTGGTTTGCTCACGCTCATCATCACATTTTTGGAAATGGTGGCAGGTATTTTATGCGCTATTGGTTCTATGTCTTTACTCTCTGGCAATACCAAATGGGCATTTTGGGGTTTGATAGTAGCGAGTATTTCCTTTCTAAGTCTCTTCTTCGGTCAGCGCGTGGCGAAAGATTACGCGGGCGCAATTTCTATTGCGAATTATTTCGTTTTGGTTATTTTGGGCTTGCTGTTATTGGTTTGAGTTACAACGAAACACTACTTCAGTTATACTTTTCATAATGGTACTCATTTGGATCCCTATCCAAGTAATAATAAGTGTGTTCTAATTTCAACTTCATTCATTTTCAATTATTTATTTTTATTGTACAAGATTTTTCGTTATGGTAAAATAATACTATATCTATTCCTTAACATCTCCATTTTTAGTAAAAACCCCAATAAATCTCAAATAGCAAGACTTATCCACTACTTTAAAGTTTTTAACTCTAAAAACAGTCAAATCCAAGTGCGGGACTTTAGAAATTATGCGCTCATGTAAGGCTTGTGGGTCATAATGCCTTGAAAAATATTGCTTCCATGTGGCGTAGCGGAGTTGCATGCGTGGGTCAGCATCGAGTTGAACGCGGTGCATTTTCAGTAAGTTAAAAGCAGGGTCAATGTGGTTGGAATATTGATGCGCTAAATAAAAAGGGAGAACGACTAATCGTCCATTCGGCTTCAAAATGCGCTGCATTTCTTGAAAAAAAAGAGAATCTGAATATCCTTCAAAATGCTCCAATGAACAATGTAAAGTCGCGCCGTCTATAGAATTATCGGGCAGGAGTAATTGGGCAGCATCGCCGCCAATTTTATTGCCATGAATGCCTTTTGGAAAGATTAAGTCTTGTTTATAGGCTTTTTCAATAGGAAATTGTGCTTTTATGATGTCCGAAAAAGGCGAAGTCGCTGCCGCAATATCCATAAAAACAGCCCCCTCAGTCAACGGTAAAAAAGAAAGTGACACGTAGTGCTCTAAGGATTTTTCAATAAAATTTTGCTTGTCATCCTGACCACCGCCGTAGTAGGAAAGCGGATAAGGCGTACTTTTTATATAATTTTTATACCCCTCAGTATCAATCAAAAAATCAGCGGTTTTAATACCCCATTTATTCAAATTTTTGATTAATTTATCATCTAAATGCGGTTGTTCAAGGTGTTCGGCTGAAATATGCCCTTTCAAAATGAGTTTTCCATGATGCGTTTTTGGAAAAAAAGGAAGCGTATCAATGTGGTGGTTGATAGATTGATGAAGAGCGTTGTATATTTTTTTGATGAACATGTAAATATGGGTGATGAGTAATTTTATTTCCAAAACGGCGTTTTCACTACCTTCGCCGCCAATTTTTTACCACCTCCAAAAGCAATAAAAATATCCGACCCCTCAGTATCAAACCCTTTTTTCACATAGCCCAACCCTATCGGTTTATCCAATGAAGGCGATGATGTACCCGATGTCACCACGCCGATGTCATTTCCGTCAGCATCTTCAATCTCATAGCCATGACGCGGCACACGGCGGTCAGTCAGTTCAAAGCCAATGAGCTTGCGCGTGACCCCCTCAGTAATTTGTCGTTTGAAGGTTTCGCAATTGACGAAATCGCCTTTTTTAGTTTTAGTAATCCAGCCTAAACCGGCTTCGATGGGCGAAGTCGTGTCGTCAATATCGTTGCCGTATAAGCAAAAGCCCATTTCCAAACGCAAGGTATCCCGCGCACCCAAGCCGATGGGCATGATACCAAACTCTTTGCCCGCTTCAAAAAGGGCTTCCCACAATTTGACGGTATAAGTAGCCGAGCAGTACAATTCAAAACCACCTGCACCCGTATAGCCCGTACCTGAAATCAAGACGTTTTCAATGCCCGCCACCACGCCTTTTGTAAAATGGTAGTATTTTATTTCACTCAAATTGACATCCGTGAGTTTCTGAATCACCTGCAAAGCATTCGGACCTTGTACTGCCAGCAGCCCTGTATGCTCAGAAATATTAATCATTTTGGTATCAAAATCCTTCGCATAATTGGCAATCCAATTCCAATCTTTTTCAATATTAGAAGCATTCACTACGAGCATAAAGGCATGTTCGCCCGCGCTACAATTGTCCTCATCGAGCCGATAGACGAGCAAATCATCCACGATACCCCCTTCAGTATTGGGCAAGCAGGAGTATTGCGCTTGACCGATAATGAGTTTAGAAACATCATTAGACGTCACTTTTTGCACTAAGTCAAGAGCTTGTTTACCTCTAACAATAAATTCTCCCATGTGAGAGACGTCAAAAACGCCTACATTCGTCCGGACGCAAGCATGTTCTTCTTTGATTCCTGCATAAGAAATGGGCATATTGAAGCCAGCAAAAGCTGCCATTTTTGCACCGAGTGCCATATGTGTTTCAGTGAGTGGGGTGTTGATTATTTGGTTAGTTTCAGTCATAATTATGATTGGTTAAAAATGATAATTAAGTTTTTAAATGACGGTGCAAATTTAGAATAATTTTAGAATTTACTGCCCAATTCCTCTTCCTCAGTGCTGCCATTCACATATTTTTCCATGCCGACAATATTGCCTTCCATATCGTACAGCACCCAAATGCCGTGTTTAACGGAGCATAAGCCCTTCGTCCATATTTCGACCCAATCGCCAGTATCATTTTCTTTGTAATGCCCCCTCAGTTTGACCTTGCCGTTGGGGTAATATTCAGTCCAAACGCCGATATTGCAATCGCCATATTGAATGCCCTCTTTGAGCAAACGTCCATCTTTTTCAAGCGTTTTGAGGAAACAAGGCTTACATCTATCTACATTTTCCCAATAATAGTTGTATTTATCGTATGTTTTTTTACTCACTTCTTTTCTATCCACCCAATAGGTGGTGCGCCCGTGATAGGTTTCCACTTCAAGTTCTACATCATAGAATACAAGTGTGTCCAATTTGCCGTAATTAGATTTGGTTGTTTCAACCTGAGTATCCCCCCTCAGTATAGCGAGGAAAATGAAAGCAGCAGATAATAAAATTTGCCTCATGTCGGTGGTATTGTTCAGTCGTTTTTTTATGAAATGTGATCATAGTGAGTCGGGATATTTTCAAAAAAAAATGGGGAGAGAACCTAAAACAGCCCATTATAGGAGCATTGCAAAATCACAGGGCATTGCACTGAATGGGAAAACGCTGACTTTTTATTAAAAATTTCTAATCTTTAAATTTTTAACAATCAACATTAAATAGGGGGAGAATGGGGAGTTTTAAATATTGTATTTTATCAAAAAAAATATGCGTGTGTTTTCTAAATTAAAAGGATTATTGAAGGTTTAGAGACCTCAATTTAGGGGCTTTTAGCCATGTTGTCAATACCACAATTAGGGTCATTGTGCCACCAAACACTACTGAAGGTACTAATCCCATCAATTTGGCTGCCAAACCCGACTCAAAAGCACCCAATTCGTTGGAAGAACCAATAAAAAGACTGTTGACTGAAGAGACTCTGCCGCGCATTTCGTTGGGGGT
>JAYTON010000469.1:0-1544 GCA_043747725.1 Saprospiraceae bacterium | reverse complement strand
AACGATATTTATCACGACTTGCTCAATTCTATTGTCTCGCAACAGCTTTCGGTGAAGGCGGCAGCGACTATTTATAGCCGCTTTCTCGACCTTTTCCCCAATCGTCAAGCGCATCCTGAGTTTGTAGCCACTACAGATCTCGAAATACTGAGGGGGGTCGGTTTATCCTATCAAAAAGCGGGCTATATTAAAAACATTGCTGCATATTGGATTGATAATCAAGAAGATATGAAAAATTGGCTCGACATGAGCGATGATGACATCATCAAAGAACTGACTCAAATAAAAGGTGTGGGCAAATGGACTGTGCAAATGATTCTGATGTTTCGCCTCAATCGCCTCGACGTTTTTCCGATTGATGATTTGGGCATCCGTCAAGGTATGATGAAAATTTATGAATTGGAGGAAACTGGTAAAGATTTGATTAAAAAATTACATGACATTGCAGAAGCATGGCGACCTTATCGGTCAGTCGCTTGTCGGTATGTTTGGAAACATAAGGATAGTAATTAGTTATCGATATGCCATAACTAATTTGGTTATTTTATTGAAAATCAGTATTGTATAAATTTTGAAAAGATTAATTGGAGAGTATTCAGGCAAGGAAAAAGGGGTTTTGGTGATTGCTTTAGCAGCTATGCACGGCAATGAGCCTGCGGGCGTGTTGGCATTGCGCGACCTTTTTCAAATGCTTGAAGATGAACCTAAAAGGAATCCGCACTTTCAATTTAAAGGACGCATAGTCGGCATCATTGGCAATCTACAAGCATACGAAAGGAGAATGCGGTTTGTCAAAAAGGATTTGAATCGGGAATTGACGTTTGAAAATATAGAAAAAGCGAAACAGCCTATCCGTTCAATTGGTAATAATCAACTGGCTTTTGAAGATTTGGAGTTGCTTGAATTGATGCAATTTATTGATAATCAAATTGATACGTATAAGCCTGAAAAAATAATTGTTTTGGATTTGCATACCACTTCCGCGGCGGGTGGTATTTTCACGATTGTGAGTGAAGATGAAGAGAGTTTAAATATAGCCATGACGCTGCATGCGCCTGTGGTGAAAGGTTTAGTGAAAGGTTTGGGCGGTACGACATTGCATTATTTTAGAGAGGAAAATATAGGCGTTCCAACTGTGGGTATATGTTTTGAGGCGGGTCAGCACGACGATGTTTTTTCTGTTCGGCGTACCATTGCGTGGCTTGTTAATTGCCTCCGAGCGGTGGGTTGCCTCAACGCCCACGATGTAGAATCCAGACATGATGAAGTACTGAGGGGGTATTCTAAAAACTTGCCAAAAGCTGTACAAGTCATTGATAATCACCACATTATGCCTGACGATAATTTTAAAATGTTACCCAATTATCAAAATTTTCAAGCCATTAAAAAAGGTGACATATTGGCTACGGATAAAAATGGAGCTATAAAATCGCCTGAAGATTGCCTAATTTTAATGCCGCTTTATCAACCCCAAGGGAGCGATGGTTTTTTTTTAATTAAAGAAATTTAAAATGGTTAATAAGTGGTTGGTGATTATGTGATTT
>JAYTON010000468.1:0-8978 GCA_043747725.1 Saprospiraceae bacterium | reverse complement strand
TATTTATTGAAATTAATCAAATTTCACATCCAAAGCCAAACCTCTCAACTCGTGAACCAGTACATTGAATGATTCAGGAATATTCGGTTCAGGTAAGTTATCACCTTTTACGATTGCTTCGTAGGCTTTCGCACGACCTTGAATATCATCGGATTTGATTGTCAACAACTCTTGCAAGATATTGGCTGCACCGAATGCTTCCAATGCCCAAACCTCCATCTCACCAAAACGCTGACCACCGAACTGCGCTTTACCACCCAACGGCTGTTGAGTAATGAGCGAGTAAGGTCCGATTGACCGCGCATGAAGTTTATCATCTACCATGTGAGATAACTTCAACATATAGATAATGCCGACTGTTGCTTTTTGGTGGAAGCGGTCACCCGTTTCACCATCTTGCAAAAACGTCTGACCATATTCAGGTAAGCCTGCATTGACGAGGTAATCTGCAATTTCATGCAATTTTGCACCGTCAAAAATCGGCGTTGCGAATGTCAAGCCCATTTTTTCACCTGCCCAACCCAAAACCGTTTCAAAAATTTGACCTAAATTCATACGAGAAGGTACACCCAACGGGTTAAGCACGATATCCACAGGCGTGCCGTCTTCAAGGAAAGGCATATCCTCAGAACGAACAATCCGCGAAACGATACCTTTATTACCATGACGACCTGCGAGCTTATCTCCTACTTTGAGTTTACGCTTTTTAGCGAGGTAAACTTTAGCTAATTTTAAGACACCAGCAGGTAATTCATCACCGATTGAAATATTAAATTTCTCCCGCTTGTAACGCCCTACTTCTTCATTGACTTTGATTGAATAATTATGTAACAATCTGGAAATCAATGAGTTAGTATGTGCATCGTCCGTCCAATTTTGATAGTCAATTTCAGAATAGTCAATGTCCTTCAATACTGAGGGGGTGTATTTCGTTCCCTTCGGAATCCGCATTTCACCATAAATTGACTTAACACCTTGTGCTGTTTTATCTTTCACAAGCTGTTGTAATTTATCTACCAAAATGGTTGTCAATTCGTTCAAAGAAACAAGGTGTTGACTTTCGAGTTTGCTGATTTGCTCCTCTTCTTTAGTCTTTTGAGCCTTATCTTTCTTAGCGCGAGCGAACAATTGCTTATCAATAATGATCCCCTCAGTACCCGGAGGTGCTTTCATGGAGGCATCTTTAACATCACCTGCTTTATCGCCGAAGATAGCACGAAGGAGTTTTTCTTCTGGAGTCGGGTCAGATTCACCTTTCGGTGTAATCTTACCAATCAAAATATCACCTTCTTTCACCCAAGCACCGATGCGGATAATACCGAATTCATCGAGGTCCTTTGTAGCTTCTTCCGATACGTTTGGAATATCATTGGTTAATTCTTCTTCACCTAATTTTGTATCCCGCACGTCCATTTCAAAATGTTCGATGTGCAATGAAGTAAAAATATCTTCTTGAACAACGCGCTCTGAAATCACGATAGCATCCTCAAAATTGTAACCTTTCCACGGCATAAATGCCACTTTAAGGTTTTGACCCAATGCTAATTCTCCTTTTTCAGTTGCATAACCATCACAAAGGATTTGACCTTTTACAACACGATTACCCTTGCGAACAATGGGTTTGAGGTTGATACAAGTCTCTTGATTCGTCCGAAGGAATTTTGTCAAATGGTACGTTTTACGATTATCTTCAAACGAAACCAATTGATCTTCCTCTGTCCGGTCATAGCGGATGACGATTTGAGTCGCATCTACATATTCTACCACACCATCGCCTTCAGCATTGAAAAGCATACGTGAGTCACGCGCCACTTTACCTTCCAAACCTGTACCTACGATAGGTGCACGAGGACGTAAAAGCGGAACCGCTTGACGCTGCATGTTCGAACCCATCAAAGCGCGGTTGGCATCATCATTTTCAAGGAAAGGAATCATGGAAGCCGATACGCCGACAATTTGATTCGGTGCAACGTCCATATAATCCGCTTCCTCTGGTGTCAACATAGGGAAATCACCGTGTTCACGACCTTTTACTTGAGCCACTAAGAACTCACCCGTATCATTATTAACCGGTGAATTAGCTTGAGCGACTTTCATAAAATCTTCTCCCTCTGCCGATAAATATTCAACTTTCATGGATACTTTACCGTCGTTTACTTTGCGATAAGGTGTTTCCAAGAAGCCCATTTTATTAATCTTCGCATGAACGCAAAGCATCGAAATCAAACCGATATTCGGTCCTTCTGGTGTTTCAATTGTACATAAGCGACCATAATGCGAATAGTGAACGTCACGAACCTCAAAGCCTGCGCGCTCACGACTCAAACCGCCCGGTCCGAGTGCCGAAATACGGCGTTTATGAGTGATTTCACTGAGGGGGTTCGTTTGGTCAAGGAACTGTGATAATTGGCTTGTTCCGAAGAAAGAGTTAATAACTGAACTCAAAGTCCGAGCATTAATCAAGTCAATCGGCGTAAATACCTCATTATCCCGCACGTTCATACGCTCACGAATAGTCCGTGACATACGCGCCAAACCAACACCAAACTGAGCATATAATTGCTCACCTACCGAGCGCACACGGCGATTCGCTAAATGGTCAATATCATCAATTTCCGCACGGTCGTTTATCAAACGTACGATATACCTCACGATTTGGATAATGTCTTCTTTCGTCAAAACCAATGTTTCCATTGAAGTCGTTAACTCCAATTTACGATTGATTTTGTAGCGACCGACTTCGCCCAAATTGTAGCGTTTATCACTGAAAAATAATTTATCAATGATACCGCGAGCTGTTTCATCATCCGGTGGATCAGTACCACGTAATTGCCGATAAATATAGTTCACCGCTTCTATTTCAGAAGAAGACGGGTCTTTTTGAAGCGTGTTATATATAATGGAGTAGTCTTCTGAAACGCTTTCCTTTTGTAGGATAATTGTATCTACTTCACTCTCCAAAATCAACTCAATATTATCCTCATCTAAGATAATATCACGTTCAAGGATAATTTCATTCCGCTCGATAGTCACTACCTCACCTGTATCCTCATCTACGAAATCCTCCGTCCAGCTTCTCAATACCCGTGCGCCCAATCTACGACCAACGCATTTACCCAAATTATCAGCATTCACAGCGACTTCTTCTGCCAAGCCAAACAAATCAAGGATTGTTTTATCCGAATCGAAACCAATAGCCCGCAACAAAGTTGTTACAGGGAATTTTTTCTTACGGTCAATGTACGAATACATGACGTTGTTAATATCCGTAGCGAATTCCATCCACGCTCCTTTGAAAGGGATAACGCGCGCAGAATAAATCTTCGTTCCGTTCGGGTGATAGCTTTGTCCAAAAAATACACCCGGTGAACGATGCAATTGCGATACAATCACACGCTCCGCACCATTGATCACGAAAGTGCCTTTCGGCGTCATATACGGTATGTTTCCAAGAAATACATCCTGTACGATGGTTTCAAAATCAACGTGTTCGACGTCATTACAGCTCAATCTCAATTTTGCTTTTAACGGCACTGAATATGTCAAACCCCTGTGAATACACTCCTCTATCGAGTAGCGCGGCGGGTCAACGAAATAATCCAAAAATTCGAGATTGAAAATATTACGGGCGTCCGTAATAGGGAAGTTCTCTTGAAAACACTTGAAGAGACCTTCGTTGGTGCGATTTTCAGGCGTCGTTTCCAATTGAAAAAACTCTTGGAACGACTTCAACTGAATTTCCAGCAAATCCGGAGACTCGTCTGAGAGACGGATTTTCCCGAAATTGACGCGGTTCTTCTCGGGATTCAGAATATTATTTGCTGTCATCTATATAGAGTTGTTTTATTTTCTAAACGATGAGGAACATTATGAGTGGTGTTCCTGTGGGTGATTTTCATGTTAGAGGAATGACCCCCTCAGTATTTAGTAACTTTGTGACATAAAATAAAAAAAGGATTAAGCGACTTTTCAAATAAAGTTGCCTAAACCAAATCTTTAACAACTGTTTTACGAGTACTCAGCAACACAGTCGAAAGTGGAAAAAATATAGCCATGTAATTGATTTTCAACGATTTATAATGAAAGGCTTACCGCTTTTTCTAAGAACGTGCAAAGGTAGATATTCTAATCCAAATAACCAAACTTTCATACTTAAAAAAATCATTATTTTGAAAGTAATAAATCATTATTTTTTTAACTTTTAAAAAAAATTAAAACACATTGAAAAAATAAGGTGAAATCATGTAGTTTCGTCACTTGAAATTCATTTAATCATAATATTAAAAGTATGTCGAAGGCAAAACAATCTACAACGAAAAAAACCTTAACAAACCCACCTAAACTATCGCCTAAAACTGCCTCTAAAAATCAGAATCGTTCATCCATTGAACCATTTAAGTTGTTGGGTGTATCGGTTGAGCTTTGGGCAATTTTAGCTATCACCTTTTTAGCTTTTATTCCTACATTCAGCAATGAGTTCGTCAATTGGGATGATGACGTGAATATTCTCAAAAACAATGCTGTGCAGTCTTTCAATTTCAACAGCATCATCACCATTTTCACTCAAAATATTAATGGTAACTATAATCCGCTACCTATATTCACTTTCGCTATCGAACGTGCGCTGTTTGGCGCAGAGAATCATCCGTTAGTAGCACACACGGTCAATTTATTGCTGCATCTTGGTTGCGTATATTTCGTCTATCGCATAGGCGAAGCAATGGGCTTGAATCGTTGGGCTGTCATTTTATTGACAATCTTGTTTGGCATACATCCTATGCGCGTCGAATCAGTAGCATGGGCAACTGAGCGCAAAGACGTTTTATTTGGCATATTTTATTTTGCTGCCATGCTACAATACATAAAATATTTAAAATCAGAGAATTATACATTTAAAAATAAATACTTCATCTACACGCTCCTACTTTTCATCATTGGTCTATTCGCCAAAGTACAGATGGTTTCCTTCCCCCTCAGTATGTTGGCATTAGATTATTACTACAATCGCCCCTTGAAATTTAATTTAATCCTTGAAAAATGGTTGTACTTTTTAGGCTCTTTAGCGATGGGTTTGACCAATGTCATGCTGCTCGCCAAACTCAAAGTTATTGGCAGTGAAGAAGCGTCTTTTAGCATGTTCGAGCGCGTTTTTATTGCTTCATATGCCTATGCAGTTTATCTGGGCAAATTGATTTTCCCTTGGGAAATGGTGCCCGTTTACCCCTATACAAATCCCCTACCGCCTATTACTTATATTGGCTTACCAATTTTTATAGTTTCAGCCGCTTTTGTCTATTGGGCATTCCGTCAAGGTTGGAACAAATTGGTTTTTGGATGGGTCTTTTTCTTTGTGAATTATATTTTTCTTTCGCAAATTGTGGGTGCAGGAGCTGGCTACTTGGCTGACCGTTTTACGTATATTCCCTACTTCGGTTTTTTCTTTATAATTGCCGCTTATACTGAGGGGGTGCTTTCAAAAACATGGGGTAAATTAGTCATCGCAGCCTATCTAATTCTTTGTTTTTCAATGACTTATACTCAAACCAAGATTTGGAAAAACAGTGATACCCTCTGGACGCACGTCCTCAAATATTACAACAATATCACTATCGCGTATGGCAATAGAGCCAATTATTACCGAGATATTGGCGAATCAGAAAAGGCTTTTGAAGACTTAAATTCAGCCATCAAATTAAAGCCTACTGCTGGTACTCACAACAGCCGAGGCAAATCATTTTTTGATAAAGGTAAAGTTCAACAAGCCCTTGATGACTACAATGCCGCTATCAAACTTGACCCTAAACTCGCTGAGGCTTATGCCAATAGAGCAGCCGCTTTCGGTACTTTGGGTAAATTAGACAGTGCTATAGCCGACATCAATAAAGCCCTCGAACTCGACCCTAAAAACATCAACGCCTTAGTCAATCGAGGAACAGCTTATATGGCTCAAGGAAAAAAAGACTTAGCATTATTGGATTTTGATGCTGTGATTGCTCAGGATTCTAATCATCAAAATGCACATCTTAATCGCTTCATCGTGTACCGAGATTTGGGGCAAAATGATAAAGCAATGGCAGATAATGCCAAATACTTGAAAATAAATCCTAAAAGTTGGGCAATGTGGTTAGAACGCGCCATGCTCAAACGTAAAATGGGACTTTGCCGCGAAGCCATGTCGGATTACGATGAAGCCCTCAAATATGATTCAAAAAATGGCTCCACGCATCTCGAAAGGGCGCGCTGCCACGCCGATTTAGGCAATCGAGAAGCCGCTAAAAAGGATGCTTTGGTCGCACAATCTAAGGGTGTTCAAGTAGAGCTGAGTCTTTTACAATAATAAACAAATACCCATTTTCATGAGAATACTGAGGGGGTCTTTTCAATATAAAACATTGGTTTTCAATCTATTAAGTTAAACAAAAATAGGCTCAAGCAGCGTACGCCACTTGAGCCTTATTTTTTTTATCAGTAGAACAATGTCAAAATTACTTAATTTCAACTTGTGCACCTGCACCTTCCAACACACCTTTGATGTTGTTAGCTTCGTCTTTGCTAACGCCTGTCTTCAATGTAGAAGGAGCAGCGTCAACTAAGTCTTTCGCTTCTTTCAAGCCTAAAGCCAAAAGGTTTTTCACTTCCTTTACAACGTTAAGTTTGTTAGCGCCACCTGATTGAAGAATAACGTCAAATTCCGTTTTTTCAACAGCAGCAGGAGCAGCGTCGCCAGCAGGACCAGCCATCATGACAGCAGCAGCAGCAGCTGGCTCGATGCCATGTTCGTCTTTTAATATTTGAGCAAGTTCGTTTACTTGCTTTACAGTCAAATTGACAAGTTGTTCAGCTAAAGCTTTGATATCAGCCATTTTATTTGAATTTTAAAATTTACAAAAAGTTTTTTTAATGCTGAACTATGAATGATAAATGATGAATAAAAACATCAAAAATTTCATAACTCACAAATTTTTTAATTTTAATTAAATGATATTTATTAAACGATTGAAAAAATTCATCATTCATAATTTATCATTTATCATTAATTACGCTGCGCGTTCTTCGAGTGCTTTGACCAATCCAGCGAGTTTTGACCCACTTGATTTGAGCGCACTGATAACGTTTTTCGCAGGAGATTGAAGCAATCCAATAACTTCGCCGATGAGTTCTTCGCGAGACTTGAGTTTCTTCAAAGTATCGAGTTGATCTTCGCCTAAGAATACAGAACTGTCAATATAAGCACCCTTAAAACCGGGCATTTCAGTAGAGTTATCTTTTCTGAAAGCCTCGATAAGATTGGCAGGTGCCTTCTGGTTGTTTGAAAACAAGATAGCCGTTTGACCTTTGAAAGCAGGGAAAATAGCATCGTAACTCTTTGATGGATCCGCTTCTTTCAAAAGCTTCAACGCCAATTTATTCTTTACGACTTTCATTTCAATACCACTCTCAAAACATTTACGACGCAACTTGTTCGCTTGACCAGCTGTCATAGAGGTTGGGTCAGTCAAATAAAAGAATGGATATTCTTCTAATTTGCCTTTCAAATCCTCCAAAACGTCCGCTTTTTCTTGTTTTGTCATTTTATCGAGAAATTTTTAATGCTTAATGGATTTTGTATCAATCTTAATACCCGGCGACATGGTGCTGGCGATGGTCAAAGATTTCATATAAGTGCCTTTCGCTGACGATGGCTTCAACTTCACAAGTGTATTGATCAGCTCATTAGCATTCTCTAACAATTGTTCAGGTGTGAAACTCAAGCGACCTACACCTGCGTGTACGATACCTGTTTTGTCAACACGGAAAGCAATTTTACCTTTCTTAACCTCGCTCACTGCATCAGCAATATTTGCCGTAACAGTACCCGTTTTAGGGTTGGGCATCAAGCCACGCGGACCGAGAATACGAGCCACTTTACCCAATTGAGCCATCACGTTAGGTGTTGCGATGATAACATCCACGTCTAACCAGCCTTCTTGGAATTTTTTGATGTATTCTTCAAGACCGAAATAATCGGCACCCGCTGCAATTGCTTCAGTTTCTCTGTCAGCTGTACTCATTACTAACACGCGTTTGGTTTTACCCGTACCGTGTGGCAACGAAACCGTACCACGCAATGCTTGGTCAGCCTTACGAGGGTCAATGCCCAAACGAACGTGAACGTCCACTGATGCATTGAATTTTGCGGTATTGACATCTTTTACTAAAGCCATAGCTTCAGGCAATGAGTAGAGCTTTGTCACGTCAAATTTCTTATCAACGGCTGCTCTTTTCTTAGCTACTTTTGCCATTTTGTTAAAATTAAATAATTAGGTAATAACGTCCCAAATAGGTCAGGACTCCCTTTTTTTAATTGATAATTGATAATTGATAATGAAAAATTGAAAATTAATAATTTTCAACTCTCAATTTTCAATTTTCAATTAAACTTACGCCCAAGGGGCAGTGCCTTCAACAGTGATACCCAAACTGCGAGCAGTTCCGGCAACCATTTTCATGGCAGATTCAACCGTGAAACAGTTGAGGTCAGGCAATTTGTTCTCAGCGATAACGCGTACTTGATCCCAAGTTACTTTACCCACTTTCTTACGATTCGGTTCAGCCGAGCCCAACTTTACTTTAGCCACTTCAAGAAGTTGCATAGCAGCAGGTGCTGTTTTGATGACGAATTCGAAAGATTTGTCTTTGTAAACGGAGATGATAACCGGCAAAATTTTGCCCGGTGTATCTTGAGTAGCGGCATTAAATCGCTTACAGAACTCCATAATATTCACACCTTTTGAACCCAACGCGGGACCAATCGGTGGAGCTGGATTTGCCTGTCCGCCTTTCACTTGAAGCTTGATTCTAAATTCTACTTCTTTTGCCATTGTGAAATCTTAGAAATTTTGATGTGTTCGCGATATTTTCAAATGGAAGCTGAAAATACAGTTCGCGATATATGATTGAAACGTAACAGCCTTCTTTATAAAAATTGATAATTAAAA
>JAYTON010000467.1:0-10699 GCA_043747725.1 Saprospiraceae bacterium | reverse complement strand
GCTTTAACGACACAACCTTCACTATTTCGCTCTATGCGTAAACGGGTAGCTGCTTCAAAAACTTCATCAGGCGTGTAGCATAAAATGCCTTCTTGAATTTTTACGCCGTAACTTTTTAATAATTCCTTCCCTTGGTATTCGTGAAGATTCATATTTACTCTTTAGTAACACATTGTAGTGCAAAGATATGTAATAGGTAGTCAATGTTATAACATTTATTGTAAAATTTTTATGACATTTTTTAACTACCGTTTTAGCTGTCATTTTAACAAGGCTCAAATGTAAAACGATTTTTGAAATTACCAAACTGTTTCGTCGAAAATATATATAAATCTATATGTTTGTTAAAACAACTATTTTTTTGTAGGAGGTTTATCAAGTTTTATTTATTTTTGGCGAAATTTCGCTGCAATTATTTTCTCAATTTTAAAAATAAAAAAATCATGATTTTGGAAACTACCCCCTCAGTATTGACGCTTTCTAATGAACAAAAAGCACGTTTGGCAGATTTCAATAGCCCCATAAAATTATGGCTTTGGCTTTTATATAAATTGCCTGCTGCTTGGTTTATGGGCGTACGCGTAAAAAAAATCACAGCAGAAAAATCTGAAATTACCTTGCCTTATGGCTGGCGTTCTCAAAATCCATTTAGCTCTATTTATTTTGCTGCTCAAGCGTCAGCAGCGGAATTTTCAACTGGTGCATTAGCCACTACAGCTATCACAGGCAGAGGAAAAGTGTCTATGTTAGTCAGCAATCTTGAAATGGAATTTACTAAAAAAGCAACTTCAAAAACAACTTTCAACTGTGAAGATGGCTTAAAAGTGTTTGAAATTGTAGAAAAAGCTGTTCAAACAAAAGAGCCGCAAATGATTACCATGACTTCTACTGGTGTTCAAGAGTCAGGCGAAATCGTTTCAATTTTGAAAATAACGTGGTCTTTCAAAGCAAAATAGAGTGGAGTAGGGGTTTATTTAAAAACGACTGTTTTCAATTCTGCTGCTAAACTGTTGCGCATTTCCATCAGTTTTTGATGAATTTTTAAATGCTTCATCATGGTTGACATATCGCCTGTGTCGCTGCTTCTGCGGACAATTTCTTGATTTTGATCGCATAATTTGATGATTTTACGAAGTTTGAAGCGTTTGAGTGCTTGTTTACTGTCTTCGGTAAAATTTAAATCAGGTGCTTTTTGAGTTTCGAGTGGGCGTTGAAATTTAGCCTCCCAATTATCAGAATAATCATAAGGATTGGAGAGAATGGAGGCTGCAAATTCTCGAATTTCCTTCACCGAATGGCTCAAAAAGTGCTGTGTACTGAGGGGGGTACCTTTCTGAATAAGGGCAATCGTTTCATGTATTATTTTATGATACATTCGGTTTTCAAATTGCTCCAACACATCTTCTATATTTGAAATGACATAAGCCGCTACCGACACATTATGTTCTTTGTCAAATATTTCACCACCCGATGCAATCAAAATGCGGACAATATCTTTCTCTTGAAATTCATCGCCACCCGTCATAGAAGAGCTTTTCTTCTCTCCAAAAGTTTCTTCTATAACTGTTTGATTATCAGTCGGTTGTAATATATCGTCATTGAATCCTGCGAGCCCTGCCGCTGCTGATGCGGAGGAGGGTGCAGCAAAACCTTTCTTTTTATCTTCAAGTGATTTACGGATCAATTTACCTGTTTCACCAATTAAAATAGCCTCTTCAACCTTCATCAAAGCAGCACATTCTCTCAAATAAAGTTGCCTTTTGACGGGGTCAGGTATCTTCGCAATACTGGCAACAATGTCCTTAATTAATTTAGATTTTTTAATGGGATCGCCCGCCGCTTCTTCTACCAGTAGTTGCGTTTTAAATAATATAAAATCCTTGGCTTCTTTTTTAATGTATTCTTTAAATACTGTTGCGCCCACGCTTTGTACATAGCTATCAGGGTCTTCTTTATTCGGTAGAAGAACGATTTTTACGTTCATGTCTTCTTCCAAAACCATATCTAAACCCCTCAGTGCAGCCTTCACACCTGCTGTATCGCCGTCATAAATTATTTTAATATTGGGCGAAAAACGTTTCACCATCCGAATTTGCTCAGTCGTCAGAGATGTGCCGCTGGATGCCACGACGTTTTCTATACCCGCTTGATGCAGTGAAATTACATCAGTATAGCCTTCAACGAGTATGGTTTCATCCTCATTTTGAATGAATTTTTTTGCATGAAAAATGCCATAAAGCACTTGGTTTTTAACATAAATATCCGTCTCCGGCGAGTTGATATATTTAGGTGCATTCGCATCTTTTTGCATGATGCGTCCTGCGAAGGCGATGGGCTTGCCCGTCATGCCATGAATCGTGAACATGACGCGATTGCGGAAAAAATCTTGTTCATATAATTTACTCGTCAAGCCTAATTTTCTCAATAAATCAATGGAATACCCCTCAGTAATCAGCGTTTTTGTCAACGAATCTCTATTTTCAGGTGAAAAACCAAGTCCCCATTTGCGGATTGTTTCCTCTCTAAATCCTCTCTTTTTAAAATATTGTAAGCCGATACTTTTACCTTTATCTGTTTCAAAAAGTTGATCTTGATAAAATTTTAAAGCCCGCTCATTCACTAAATAAAGCGAATCATTGAGTTGTTTTTCCTCTAAAAATTCCTTAGAGACTTCAGTCTCTTCAATCGCAATATTGTATTTTTTTGCGATATAGCGAAGGGCTTCAGGATAGCCCATTGTTTCATGCTCCATGACGAAAGTAATCGGGTCGCCGCCCTTGCCACAGCCGAAGCATTTGAAAATATTGCGCGCTGGATTCACGCTGAAAGAAGGTGTCTTCTCATTGTGAAATGGACATAAGCCCGTCAGATTTGCACCACGGCGTTTCAATGTGACGAAATCACCGACCACATCTTCAATGCGGGCAGTGTCCATTATTTCCTGTATTGTTCTTTGCGTTATCATAATCTTACAAAGATAAAAAAGCCTGACGATTTTGACATCGTCAGGCTCTTATAAACTTCATCTAAAATCAAACTATTAAATTTAGTTAGTCAATTGAAAGCTTATCCTGAAAATCTTACAATTGAATAACTCGCTGAATCTGCATTTTATTTCTGTACAGGGTAATAAAATGTTTCATCACCAGCCATCACTTCTACCATATAAACACCGGCAGGTAATTTCGACAAGTCATAACGTTTGTGCAAGTCAAAAACTACATAGTTTTTTTCTTCAAAAACTGGACGACCTTCGTTGTCAAAAATGCTGACTGTAATGTTGCTATAATTACCTAAAAGCACATTCACATCTAAAGCATTGCCTTTTTGATTCAATACAGGGATGAATTTCTCTTTCTTCTCAAGTTGCGAAATCTCAACGCTGTGGTTATTGACATGAAAAGGCTGAACTGTTCTCAATGTTTTTTTAGTAACGATGAGGTTGTAGTTGCCATCTTCAAGTTTTGCAACGTTGTATTTTTTAACGAAAAGTTGAGTACCTTTTACTTTCTCATTCAATAATTGATTGCCAATAGCATCTTCAATACTGATAGTGATTTCTTCATTTCTGATATTGCCAAGGTTCAGGATAATAGATTTTGGCTCAGCAGAAATTTTCACTGTCGTTTCGCCGAGATACATTAAGTTTTCAATGTTTCCAGCAGAAAGTTTACTTGTGAAAAGGGTGGCAGCAAGTGCCAAAATAAAAAACAATCGGGTTTTCATAATCTTGAAATTTAATATTGTTAAACAATCGGGTGTATTAATTTTATTTTTTAAACTAACTCGTTTTTTAGAATTATATTTTGTTTGATAGTGGTTATTTTTATTTTTGTTCCAAAATCAATTACAATACCTAAACATTTAAGAATTAAATTTGGTTCACGGTGCAAAGGTATTTTTTTTCTGTTAACTCAGCATCATTTAAATCTAAATTTACTGTTAAGTTTTTTTCGCGCGCTTTCTGAAATAATTCATTGGGTGATTTCTTTCCTTTTATTCCTACGTTTTTCAACGAACTAACAACCTAATAGACTTATTTTCCTCAATTTAAGTTGCGCACCCCATTTTTACTTCGACAAACAAAGACATTAAATCAACCAATAGAGTATTATAATCGACGAAAATTTTCGTAGTTAAGCCCAATATACTGAGGGGGTAATCAACAGGATTCAATAATCCAATTAAATCTTTAAAAATTCTCAGTCCTAATTCAAACAAAAAAAAATCGGAAGACAGCGAACTGCCTCCCGATTTTTTTATCGAACATGTTTTAAAATTCATCATTAAATTTCCCTACTTCCCTTCCAAATCTGCAAGAAGTTTTGTAGCAGCCGCATTCGTAGGTTCAATCACTAAAGCTTTTTGAGCATATTCTTTAGCTTTTACAAAATCGCTTAAAGAGCCAAAATAATAAGCCAAATACATCAAGGCTTTGGTAACATGAGTTTTTGATCTCTCTTTTGGCTTGGTTTCATAAACCGTGATGAGTTTTTCATAAGTCTCTCTTGCCATCCAAGTAGGCGTGGTATCACTATCCATCTCAGTCAAACTCAAGCCTTTGAAATAATAACCGTCTGTCAAATCTTGTTGGTTGGCGATATATTTATCAGCATAAACGATTGATTCATTATAAAGCTGAATTGAATAGGCATAATACATAGCAAAGTAATAATCAGCATTTTTATCAATAGCACAGCCTGCTTTTTCTTTTTCATCCAACATAGCAAAGCCTTCTTTAAATTTTTTGGCTGTATAATTCGCTTGAATTAAACTGCTATACATATCACATCTCTTGCTCGAATCCAATTCAACCACCTTTTTATACAAAGTCATTGCTTGATCTATATCTCCTAATTTTAAAGATGCTTTTGCAGGAAACTCATAATCATAGTACACAAGACGGTCAGCAGGTACTAATTCAAACAATTTCTTAGACGCTTCACGGCTCTCCATGTAGAGCATTTTAGTATCGTCGCCCAATACATTCTTATTTTTTTCAAACAATGCATCAGCTTTTGCGCTTTTTGCCCAAGCAATCCAACGATACATCGTGGTTTGAGTTGGGTCATCTTTCAAAAGTTTTTCAGCTTCTACAATCGCGCGGTCGTAATCTTTCGCTTGATAAGTTAAGAAAGTAACCAAACGACGGCGTGCTCCTGGGTCTTTACCACCCGCTAACGGAATATACTTTTCAAGGGTCGGCAACACTTTATCAAATTGCTTAGTGTCCATATAAAGCTCAATCAGGTCTTTATAAATTGGTGCAAATTGATCATTTACTTTCAAACCCTGAATGAGTTGCTCTTGAGCCAAATCCATTTTGCTGGCTCTTTTCCAAATACGAGACATTTTTAAGTACAAATCTGCATTGGTTTTATCTTTAGCAGCAGCAGATTCATAAGCACTCATAGCACCACCTGCGTCGCCTTTTGCTAAGCTACCATCACCAAGTTTAAGCCAATATTTAGCATCTTTAGGTTCAACGTCCCGAGCGCGTGAGTAATATGCAACAGCCTGTTCTGCATTCGGATGAGTACTGTATAAATAAGCATCCCCTATCAAAACAAATATTTCAGGATGACCTTCTTTATAAGGTTTTTTCCTTGAATCTCGGATAGCCGAATCGAATGTTTTCAAAGCCTCTTTTCCATTGTTGGCATCTAAAAGCAATTTTCCCATACCTACTTGGCAATGAGGGCTATTTTTAGCAATAGTCAAACCTTTATTATAGTTTTCTCTTGCCAGCATCATGCCTTTGGCTTTATCTTCTTTTGAAGAGTTTTTATCCAATACAAGGTCAATATAATCGCACTCGCCGAGCCAAAAATACGCTTCCGCTTGCTTGAGCGGGTCTTTTTCAGTCGTCAAATATTGATTCAATACCTTACGCGCTTCGCCGTAGTTCTCGTTCGTCATTAAACCCTTTGCGGTTTCAATTTGAGCGTTCATGGTGAATGCTAAAAACAAAAGTGCCAACACAACATTAATTCTTTTCATCTTCTTTTAAAATGTTTGATTTTAGAAAAATTGGGTTTTAAATGCTTGGTTGTTTTTTAAATTCATGGATTTATTTCAACCGATTACTATTTAAGACGCCAAACTTACTTAAACGATTCGTTTTTTATTGTTAAGGAAAATTTAAATTTTTAGAATGACTGGAATTCAAAATTTAAGCTAATTGTCAATGCAAAATTATAAAATGAGATTCGTTTAACTCTTTGATTTTCAAAAAAAAATAAACATTTATTTAAATCATTGAAAATCAAGTTTTTATAAATAATTATAAAAATATAGTTGTCAGATTTGAATGCAATTATATGTAAGTAATAAACTTAAAATTGCCAAATTGTCTCATTTTTATTTACTTCCAAGGCGTTCCCTCTTTGGGGGTTAGGGGGCTATTCGGTAGCTTAATTAACTTTCCCAACAGGTTTACTTTTCATTTCTATCCATCTCTCCTGCTGAGTAGCTGGCAACAATCCTGCTTTTAAAATAATCGTTTGACCAATTTCTGAACCAACGAAGGCATTGAATCCGGCTGACAATCCGTTCCGACGCTCCCGCTGCACGATATATACCTCTCTACTGAGGGGGTACTTGCCTTGCGACAAATTGAGTTGATAGGGTTTATAAAACTCGCCCGCTTTGCCATCCTTAGGAGCCAGTGAAAGGAGCCTTACTTTCGATAAATATTCTTTTGTTTTAGGGTCATCGGAGTCACTAATCCAACTCCAGCCGATGACGCCCACTACATTATCATGCGTGGCTACATAATTCACGGCTTCCAAATTAGATTTAGCCGCGTAAGCAGTTTTTGGAAATGCCTTTTCGCCCGTCAAATTCAAAACATAGCCCACCGTTCCAGAATTTTGATTGTCAAAAACCAAACTATATTGAGGATTCTGACCCCTCAGTATTTGGAGCATTTGAGCATAAGTGAAAGCTGTGTCATTACTTTTAGGGTCAATAATAAGCGCAATGGCATCCGTGGCAATTTTAGTTTGAGGTGGCACAAAAGTCCTATTTTTAAACGCCACCATCTCCTGTGTAGTCAATTGTCTTCCTAAAAATATCAATTTACAACTATCATTATAAAGCTCTTTCACACATTCTGCTTCCGAACGATAGCGGATATTTATTTTCGCATTTGGATACTGATGCTGAAAAACATCTACTTGCGCATCCGCAATCGGTTGTAAAGTTTCATCCACAGCTATATTAATTTCACCCGAAGTAGGCGTATCCACAACTTCTCCACCTTCATTGGTTGATGCACAACCTATTGAAAACAAAGCGATTATAAATGAAAATAAAATTACTTTCTTCATTTTATTAAAATTAAATTAAAAAAAAACTCATTACCCATCACTCATTACCCATTACCCATTTTTTACTCCTCATGGCTCGGCTTATCCCACATTTTTTGATTGCGATAAGCCCTAAAAAGTCCATAAACAATACACCCAATGCCCAGCACCATGCCCCATTCTTTGCGTCCCGTAATAACCTCTCCCGCAGGTGTCATCAACGCCATATACCCGATGACAAGGTAGCCCAATGCGACAAACATCCTAAAATAATAAGGCAATCTATTTTTCATAACGTCCATTTTCCACAAAGATAATTTGATTTAGAAATTCCTATTATTTTGAAAAGGATTTATTGTGGGTTTCTTTTTGTTGCAAAATATTATTTGGATACCCCTCAGTATTTTCGATTAAAATTTCTCGCAGACGATTAAAATTTTGCAATTTCAACATCTGCGAGATTAAACATACCTCTTTTAATCCAACCTAAATTTGACGGGCAGTGTAAAAGCCACATTCACAGCTTTACCGTTTTGCTTGCCCGGTTTCCATTTCGGCATCAGTTTTATCACGCGTATAGCTTCTTCATTGCAGCCTCCACCAATGCCACGTTTGATTTCCACATTGCGAATAGTTCCGTCTTTACTTACTACAAAACCGACAAAAACAGTCCCAGAAATACTACTTTCCCTGGCAATAGCAGGATAATTGATGTTTTTACCCAAAAATTCATACATTGCTTTATCGCCATTTTCAAATTCAGGCTTTTGCTCAACAATGATAAAAGTCGAATTATCCTCAACTTCAACTGGTTTTTCCTTAGTAGGTGCTTCAACTGGCGGTGCAGTCGGCTCTACAATAGGTGGCAACTTCTCATTCACACCATCCTGTGTTTTAGTTGAAACCGCAACCGTGATGTCATCCATTTTTGGAATAGGCGGCTCTTCAATTGGGTTATCTTGAACTTTAGGCGGCGTAAAAGTAATAGTTGCAACCTGTTTTTTAGGCTCGGGTATTGGCGGCTGCGGTGGAGTTGGCGGAATAATCGGTGGCGTAGGTGGTGGCGGCAACACAATCAACGCCACTTTTCCATCTTCAAAGCCATTGCTATTAGCTGCCATTCTATCGGCAATCAAAGGGCTGCTGATGAGAAGTAAAAACACAGCCGTTCCCCAAAGTGCCGCTTTTTTTACGTGTTTGCTATATTTTTTTCTTAAAAAATAGGCACCGTAGGCTTTGTTGCGATGCTCGAAAATAACATCATCGAGGTCGCAGTTTTTGAAATCAATGTTTTCCATGAAACACAATTTAAAGATTTAAGAATAAAGTTTTTAGAAGGCACCGGTGCATATTTAAGTAGATGTTTTGAAGGAGTGTTTTGGTGTGTGGATTGTATTTTCTTGTAAAAATTTATTTACTCAGACAACATTTTCTTTCTATTTTAGTTTTATAAAAATAAATAACTAATTGATAATCAATATTTTGTATATTTTTAGTAAAAAAGAACTTTGTACTGAGGGGGTAGTTACTACAATTTCAAAACCACTGAATCCAGCTTCTCCAGCTTCGCCATAATAAAATTGGACTTGGTTAAACTCATTTCATCAATGGCATCTACGAGCTGTTTATACTTAGCATTCGGTGTGGCTTTGAGCAAAATAATGAGCGCTTCTTTCTCACCCCATTGTTTTTCCACTTCATTTTGTCGCCTTAAAATCAATCGTCGCAAACCGTCATTTGAAAAATCAACACTGTCTGGCTCACTGCTTTCAGGGCAAGTATAATATTTGACTTTTCCACTTTTACTCAGCAGGAGCGTAAGCGATTTCGAGCATTTCAGCGCAGGCACATTAATAGGATTCGGTTCATCCGCAGGAGAAACCATTTTGATGATTTTTGTGGACTTAAATGACGTTGCCAACATGAAAAAAGTGATGAGCAAGAAGCCCAAATCCACCATCGGCGTCATGTCCACATGCGGCGCATTTTTTCCTTTTGTTTTAATTTCAGCCATCATTTCGATTTGTTTTTAGAAGTGAAAAATGTCTAAACAGCAGACTTTTGAGCCGTTTAAAAGGAAGATGCAGGCGGTTGAAATTATGGTGTGCGGGTGTGGAAATATTTTTTTAGGGCATTAGTTGTTTTTTATACATAGTACCTTGCTAAATAAATAACATATTTTCAATACTTTTCAAAAGCGCAATTTGATTTTCAGCACGAGCGAGATTGTGTTCAGCATAATCAGTTTTATAATAAATATCGTTGTTCAGATAGTCTGTCAAAAAGCGCAAGGCTTGTACAAAAATGGTGCGTTTGGCACCAAAAATGAGGTTCACTTTTTCAGAAGGTGTTAAAACAGAACTGAGCTCTGATAAAAAACCTTCCATGAGGGCTTCAAAATAGGGTAGTCGCATTTCTATTTTCTCCAAATCGCGTTCATCCTCGTCATACTGAGGGGTATAGGTTCTGACCATATCGCCAAAATCTGAGAGAAGAGTGCTTGGCTGAAGCGTATCGAGGTCAATAATACACGCCGCTTTTTGAGTGGTTTTATCAAAGAGGATATTACTGATTTTGGTATCGTTGTGCGTCACGCGCAAGGGTATATTTTCCATGATTTGATTAAAATAAGATATACGTTCTTCGATGAAATTCAACGAGTTATGCGCTTTTTTCAACCTTTCGTCGGTAGGCTTATTTTTTAAGGTGTCTCTAAATTGTTGAACCCGAAAAGCGGCATTGTGGAAATTAGGGATGATGGTATGAATATTTGAAACATTCAAATCCTCCAAATATTTCAAATATTCGCCAAAGGCTTTAGCCGCTTCAAAAGCCTGATTCTCATTTTCAACTTTAAGAATCGAGTAAGTATTTTCAATAAAAGGAATCATTCGCCAAAAACCTGTGAGGTTAACCTCCTCAGTTTCTTGATAAAAATAATCGCCTTTCTTTGTTTTCAAACAAGACAAAATAGCTTTTTCGTAGCCTTTTGATACCAAATGCAGCGCCACTGTTTCTATATTTTCCATAATTTTTAGAGGCTCTGTAAAAATGGTGATATTCAGTCTTTGCACAATAAAATGCCTTATTGAAGAGCCTTTTTCAAGACTGACCTTAAAGGTATCATTGATATGCCCCGATTTTAAAACTTCAAAATTGAATTTAGACCCCTCAGTATCAAGGAAATTTTGAACAATATTTTGAATACCTTTTTTCATAAAATTTAATTTTTTCAAAAATAAAAAAAAGGTTTACAAAACACCAAATTGTTTTGTAAACCTTTTTTTTATAGTCTAAAATCTATAGTCTATTATTCTAATTTCTATTCAGGATGTATTACTTCGCAGTCGCGTGTTGATACACTTTCCACAAGCCATTCGGATAAGCCC
>JAYTON010000466.1:0-7159 GCA_043747725.1 Saprospiraceae bacterium | reverse complement strand
ACCAATACCAAACCCAACTCTTTGAAACTACTTGCTAAATTTAACTCCATTGCAATTCGCCGCCAATTTTAGTCAAAATCAATTCTTTTTCTTCTTCTTCAAAGGCTTTTTTAGCTTCATCATGGTCAATTTTGATATAACCAAAGGTATCGTAATGACAACCAATAATGGTGTTGCAATGAATAAAATCGGATGCAATGACTGCATCGTTATAATCCATTGTAAAATTAGAACCTATCGGTAAAATAGCAAAATCCAATGGCGGGCAAGTCATTGGAATCAATTGCATATCCAAAGTGAGAGCCGTATCACCTGCAAAATAGAAATTGCCTTCTTCAGTCATGACCACAAATCCGATGGGGTTGCCACCATAAGCACCCTCAGGCAAACTGCTTGAATGTTGCGCCAGTACGCATTTTATTTCACCGAAAGGAAACTCCCAAGTGCCGCCTGTATTCATAGGATGCGTTTTTTCAACACCTTTATTTTTAAGCCATTCAGCGATTTCATAATTGGCAACCACGGTGCATTTAGTGCGTTGGGCGATGCGTTCGGCATCCAAAATATGGTCGGAATGACCATGCGAAATGAACATAAAATCACATGGAATGGCATCAATATCTATTTCATAGGCTAATTCATTGCCCGAAATGAAGGGGTCGAAAAGGAGATGTAAGTCGCCTACGGATATGCCAAAACAAGAGTGCCCGTAATATTTAATCGTCATAATAATTTAATTTTTTATTAAAAATCGGGCAAATATACCGAAACTTTGAGGGTTTCCATTTTAAATTAAAGAGAAATTTTAACCTCCCTCAGTATATTTAAGCAATTTCACATTTCACATTTAAAATTTCACATTTTGCATTTCAGAGGAAAAGCATAATACCTTGATAATCAATTTTTTATGTTTTTCAATTTTGTAACTTTGCATTTTATTCAAAAAAATTTCAGATGAAAATAGAATTTTGGGTAATTGGGAAAACGGATTTTGATTATTTGAAACACGGGATTGCTTTGTACGAAAAGCGATTGAAACATTATGTGCCTTTTGAAATAATGACCATTGTGGATGTGAAAAACGCCCCCCTCAGTATAGAAGCCTTAAAAACGAAAGAAGGCGAAATGATATTGAATAAACTTCAAAAAGATGATTTTTTAATTCTAATGGATGAAAAAGCACAGCAAAAATCGTCTGTGGAATTTGCCGATTTTTTAGAAAAAAAACAAATGGATGGTACTAAAAAGATAGTCTTTCAAATCGGTGGAGCATTTGGATTTTCGGAAGCCGTTTATGAAAGAGCAAATATGAAAATATCGCTTTCAAAAATGACGTTTTCGCACCAAATGGTGCGGTTATTTTTTGTAGAACAATTATATCGCGCTTTTACCATTATTAAAGGCGAAAAGTATCATAATGAGTAAATAACTTGATTTTTACTCTGATGTATATACTATAATTAATTGATTTTCAAATATTTACATATTCAAAAAAATAATTATGATATTCTCATGTAGGCAGCGTTTTAATCACTTAAAGCATCAGATGAATAAGTTTTTTTAAATAAAAGATTTGGAATATTACTTTTTTTCTACAGAAAATAGGGTAGGAACAAAATTTGCAAGTAAAGAAATACGTTTTTGAAATATTTTTAAGAGATATAAAGTTAAAGTTTCAAACTAAATCATTCAAATATCTAATTTTGCGAAAACTCTGACTATTACAAGATGATAAAAAGATTTATTCTCCTTTTTTCTTTATTAGCTGTTTTTATAACTGATTCTAAAGCTCAAGACCCTGCCCACTCGGATAGCCCCTGTTCTGCCAATTTATTTTGTAGTCAAAGTAGATTGAATGGATATGCAAACAAAATCCAATTGCCGGATCCGACTAAAATTCCCTATCCTAAGCCGAGAGGTTTTTGTGGTACTATGGATGGACCTTCATGGTTCCGATTTGTAGCTAATACGGCTACGCTTGAATTGCAATTTAATTATTTGAATTGTGGCTCAGGTACAAGTGGTTTTCAAGCGGCTATTTTTTCTACAACAAATTGTGCAGACACGGCAGCTTTTACAATTATTTCAAATTGTATCAACCTCACAGCAGCTACGGGTTCAGGCAACTTATTAGCGAATGGTCTGGTGAGTGGCAATACTTATTATTTGATGATTGATGGTTTTAGTGGTAGCCAATGCGATTATAATATTGCCGTCATTCAAGGCACTATAAAAACGGTGAGTGCAGGTGACTTAACTGCACCATTAGCAATTTATGGACCTAAGGATATTTGTAATTTGTCGAGCAGTGCTGTCTACTCAGTTCCTAAAAATGCCAATGCTACTGGTTATAATTTCTCCATTTCAATCAATGGTAATCCGCCAGTTGGAGGCACTCAATTAGATAGTTTTTATAAAGTCAATGCTGCTTTCACACCTATTGGATTTGCTAAGGTAACAGCCAATTATGTGAATAACTGCTTTAATGGACTCACTACTACTTTGAATGTGAATATTGGGAGCTCAACCAGCATTGATTTGCCTCCAATAACCCTCAATTTTGGACAAAGCAAAGTGGCAGCGGATTCAACTTTTGCATATGGTCCCACGCCTTTGAGTAGTGATGTAACAGATGAGGTCTATTTTTCAAGACCTGATAATACTTTTAGTGGTTGCGATACCAATTATCATGTGACGGTCAAGCGTTTGGCTAAAACAGTTGGTGGACGAGCTTATTTTTTAAGACCGGGAGAAACAATTACTCTTGGTGGCACGACTTATAGCGTTTCAGCTTCCAATTGTAATATTATTTTAGCGGGTAGTGGCGATACCATATATAACGCTGTTCAGAATTACAACTTAACACCGCTTGCGCCTAATTTGACTTGCAACAGCCTTAGATTGACAGTCAATAAAACGGACTCATGTGTGAATGTGAGGCATTTCAAGACTTATAATTGGTACACTGTGAATGGTTCGGGTTCGTTGGCTTTATATAATTCGAGCTCGAATAGTGTTTCGACAACGACATCGGATAGTTTTGTCGTCGTCGTTAGAGACTCTGTCATTGTGAATGGCAAGCCTGAATCAGGTTCTAAAATGTATACGGATACATTAAAAGTAAGGATCACAGGTGTCGGCAGTGCCGATGTACCTGCCCAACCAACCACTATCACAGGCTCACCCAACGTTTGTCAAGGTACAACAGTGACCTATAGCTTAAGTACTTTGCCGCCAAAAGCCGACTCATTAATGTGGTCTTTACTGAGGGGTAGCGGTATTATTCTTTCAGGACAAGGGACTAAAACTATTACGGTATTATGGTCAGGCTCAACTATAAAGGATACAGTTCGAGTTGTAGGTAAAAATGCTTGTTTTTCAGGGGCATCGCGTGATTTAGTAGTGAATATCACCAATTTCCCTAATTTTAATGCAGGAGCTGATGCTACGATTTGCGGTGCAACCACCACTTTGAATGCTATAAGTGGCGGTGGCTCAGGCAATTGGACGAATTTAACAGGCAATCCAAGTACAGCAGCTTTTCAAAATGCGACTGTTGTCAATTCGCCAGTAACTGTTACAGCTTCGGGTATTTACAGGCTTATTTGGATGGAAACAAAGGGCAGTTGTACAATTTCAGATACAGTTGCAATCACATTTAACCCCGTTCCGCAAGTAACGGCTGGTAGTTTAAAAGATAGTTGTAATGCTTCGAGAACACAGGCTTTTGCTCGGTTTAGCGTTTCGGGTGGTACTTCGCCTATCAATGTTTATTTCGGTGGTACTAATAATATAGCAGGTATTATCACCAATGGTCAATTCCAATCAGTCGGTTTTACACCTGGTAATTATAGTTTCGATGTACGCGATGTGAGTAATTGCTCTCCTACGACATCCGTGCAAGGCACTCAGGCATGTATCGCCTGTACAACGAACGCAGGCTCTATGCAAGCTGGTAATTTATCTATATGCGAAGGCGATTCAGCACGGGCGGTTTATCTCGGCGGTTCAACTTTAGAGCCAGATGATACCCTTCATTTTGTACTCCATACCAGTGACCCTAAAACGGGCATTATTGCACGCAGCAAAACACCGGTTTTTGGTTTTCAAGCAGGCATGAGTTATGAAACAATTTATTATATTTCAGCAGTAGCGGGTAATAAAACAGCGACAGGGGCTGATGTCACTGATTTCTGTTATAGCAGTTCAACAGCTCGTTTGATACAAGTTATTTTTCATAAAAAACCAACGGCTGTTATGGCGGTGGTGGATTCCAATTTATGCAGCGGCACTTGTTCAGTCATTAATTTTACGTTATCAGGTCGTTCGCCTTATACTGTTTCTGCAAAATTATCAGACCCTACTTCAAGGGATACATCGTTTAATTTCACTAATAATGCTTCTTCTAATACCTATTGCCCTACAAAAAATACGGCTTTTAGGTTGTTTTCAATAAAGGATGCTAATAATTGTATTGATTCTGTCAATGTCAATAGAACCGTTAATTTTACTGTTTCTCAACCTGTGAATGCGGGTAAAGATTCGACTCTGACAGTTTGTAGTGGCATTGATACCACCCTGATTTTAGCTACTTTACTCAGGGGGGGCAATATAGGTGGCACTTGGACAGAAATCTCAGCGAACCCCTCAGTAGGCGGCGCTTTTAATGCTACTTTGGCAACTTTCCGCACGCGCAATCAAGCGGCAGGTATTTATAAATTTAGATACATTGTGAAACCCGTAGCAGGCTCTGCATGCCCACCCGATACAGCATTTATAATGGTCAATATCCAAGCAAGACCTAAAGCGGATGCTGGACCCGATGCTATCATTGATTGCTTCAATCCAATTATTACTATTGGTGGCAACACACCGGTTGGTAATAATATCACCATTCAGTGGTCAAGTTTAAAAGGCAATCTAAGCGGTAATGCACCTCAACAAGAGGTTAGTCAAGCAGATACCTATATTATTTCAGCTACTTCTAACGGTTGTACTTCGCGTGATTCGGTGGTTGTTACCATTGATACAATTGCACCTAAAGCCGTCATTCAACCCATTAAAGATAGTTTAACTTGCCTTCGGGACACTATCACATTGGATGGCTCGGCTTCATCGCCTTCGGGTATTGTATATCTTTGGGCATTCAATGGTGCACCTTTTGATGCCAATCCGACGACCATTGCGAGTTTTGGCGGTACGTATGAATTGGGTGTAATCAAAACTTCAAACGGTTGTATTTCAACACAAACCATTGAAGTTAAAGAAAATAGAACCAATCCAACGGTCTTTATTGAGCAACCTAAAAAGTTGAATTGTAGGGATACGATTGTTTCACTCAATGCTTTGTCTTCTTCAAATGGCGGCGCATATACTTTCAAATGGACTTCACAAGAGCGAGGGCATTTCAAATCGGATTCGACTACATTAGAGCCTAAAGTAGATAGCTCAGGACTTTATAAATTGGTAATTAAAGATAAACGCAATGGTTGCTCAGATTCAGCATCTATACGTGTGATTAGAGAAGTGGACATGCCGATTGCCAATGCTTTTGTATCAGATTCTTTGGATTGTTACCATAAAACAGTGAATTTGAGCGCGCGCGGTTCTACGTTGGGCGTGGGCTTAACGTATGAATGGATTGCTAATCCGGGACGCATTGTATCAGGTGAAACATCCATCAATGCTGTTGCAGATGAACCTGGTATGTATTATTTTATTGCTAAAAATGAAAGAACAGGCTGTGCGGCTATTGATTCAGTAGCTGTATTTAAAAATGATAAACGCCCTGAATCCATTAATTTCACAACTAAAAAACCCGCTTGCTATAGCGAGCAAAACGGTTCAATCACCATCAGTAGTACGACGGGCGGTACATCGCCGTATCTCTATTCTTTGGATGGAAAAGTATATACGACGCGTAAAGCCTTTACAAACTTGAAAGCAGGTGAGTATAAACTCTATGTGCAAGATGCCAGCGGTTGCGTTTTAGATTCCACTTTCAATATCAGTCAAGATAGGCAAATCGGCGTTTCGATGGGGCTTGACACCACCATTAAATTAGGTGATAGCATTCTGCTCGTAGTAGGTGTCAATTCGCCTAATATTAAGCGGGTTATTTGGTCGAGTTATACAGATTCGCTTTGTGCAAAAGATTCTGCTTGTTTGCAGCAATGGGTCAGACCTGTTCGCCAAACCATTTATAAAGTTACCGTCAGAGATACGGCAGGATGTAAAGCAACAGGTAGTGTCACTGTTTCCATCAATAAAACGCGACCTGTTTTCGTACCCGATATTTTTTCTCCAAATAACGATGGAAACAATGATATTTTCATGGTGTACGGTAGTCAAGTCGTGAAAATCATCAAGCGATTCCAAGTTTTTGACCGTTGGGGAGAAAGGGTTTCGGATTTCCAAAACTTCAAACCCGATAACCCTGCCTTTGGATGGGATGGTAAACTCAACGGCAAAGATGTTCAAGCCGGCGTTTATCCCTATTTTGTAGAAGTAGAATATTTGGATGGTGCGGTTGAATTGATTGAGGGTAGTATTACTTTGATGCGGTAGGCACCCCTCAGTATTTTGAATATTCCTTTTTGAACAATTCAGGCAATTCGTTAGTAAAATTGTATGATTTAACCATTCTACCTAATACATCATAAACAACAACTCTATCAATATACATGTCGTCGGGTATTTTTAAAAAAGATTTATCTACTACGGAATTAGGAAAAACTTGCACATTATTTAAATTGTTTCTTACATCTTTAATGGATACTAAATTACATTTCCCATTATTACCGCCGAATATTGTAAGGTCTGAATGCTTTAAACCTATGTAGGTCGGAAGTAAATTTGTTCTTTTCCCGATTGTAAAATATCGTAGCCATTTTTTTTATCAAAATCGACAGTTTTGTCGAAAATATTCATCCTCGACTCAATCCCGACTGAGGAGGTGTAAAAGATACACCATTAATGATTAGATTTGTTTTCATAAAAACTAAACAATTCAGAATGAAAAATATACTCTATTTAACTGCATTGTCACTCTTCTGCAAGCACAGTACAACGACAAATTAAAAGAACTAAGAGCCGTGCATCTTCAATGGATGAAACAATATAAAGATTGAGGGGCGATACCCGAAGCGGATATGGTCAA
>JAYTON010000465.1:0-1970 GCA_043747725.1 Saprospiraceae bacterium | reverse complement strand
AATAACAAGTCAAATGGACCTTCGAACTTGTCAAGATGAATAGTAAAACCTTCGTTTTTAATCACTGTTTCGTCATGATTTTGGTGATGATATGGGTTTTAAAATCGTTTTCATTCTGGCGGCGTAAATTTCGCTTTTTTCTCTAACTTTGCAGCATGAAATTTTTAATACAACATATAGAAGCCCTTATTTTTTCGACAGAGCATCCCATCACCGTTGTCGAAATGAAGTCTGTTTTGAATTCTGCATTTGAAACTGAATTCGCTGATGTTGATATACTGAGGGGTATCGCAGATTTGAAAAACCGCTACCTCGACCCTCAATTTTCCTTTGAAATCATCGAAATTGCAGGCGGTTTTCAGTTTTTGACGAAGCCGATTTATCATAATTCAGTGGGTACTTACCTGCGGCAAACCATTCGCAAACGCCTTTCGCAAGCCGCCCTCGAAACGCTGTCTATCGTGGCTTATAAACAACCAGTTTCAAAAACTGAATTGGAGCAAATTAGAGGCGTGAGCTGCGATTATGCCATTCAGAAGTTATTAGAAAAAGAATTGGTCGAAATTCAAGGTCGGAGTGATGCACCCGGTCGCCCACTTGTATATGGTACAAGCGAAAAATTTATGGATTATTTTGGCATAAAATCCTTAAAAGATTTGCCGAAACCAAAAGATTTTAAAGATGTGGAAAATGCGATTGGTGAAAATTCGACCATGGAAGCTGTGAGTGAATAGTTGCTTAGCTAATTGTAAAATATTGATAATCAATTGTTTATAAATTTAAGATTATTTTCATCGAATTGTTTTATCATTTTCTTTTAAACTTACCCCTCAGTATTTTGTTGAAAAAATAGGTTTAAATGCGGAACTGGAGTTCCGTACTACATTAAAAATGAATATTACAGAACAACCATTGGTCAATAGGGTAGCAGAAAGCGGTTTGATTACGCTCAATTTGGAAGATTTTTTTCCAAAGGAAGATATCGCCGTTTTTGATATTAAAGATTACCTTTTCATGGGTTTGATTCTCAAAGAAAAAGACTTTAGGGAGGCTTGCAAAATCCATGACTGGGCTCAATATGAAGGTAAGCATCTTATCATTGATTGTACTGCGGATGCCATCATTCCTGTATGGGCGTATATGCTAGTGACGGTGAATGCGTCGCCTTACGCAAAAGAGATTTTCCAAGGTGATATGGAGAATTTTTATAAAACGTTTTACGCTAAAAAGTTGGATTCTTTTAATGCTGCTGAATATGAGGGAAAGCGCGTGGTGATAAAAGGTTGCTCGGATAAACCCGTTCCGCCTGCTGCTTATGTAGAGTTGACTCATAAATTGCAACCCTTCGCTCAAAGCATTATGTATGGCGAACCTTGCTCTACTGTACCTATTTTTAAGCGTCCAAGAGTCATCGACAAATAATCAGTTATTTTGTAGGATTTTAAAAATAACAATATTTTTAAATAAAAACATGAGTCATCGCGAATTTATGAGATTAAGGATGATGGCAATGCAAACGGAGCAAGCCGTTCTAAGTCTGTAAAGAGGCATCAGGGCAAGTTGGTGCCTTTTACTTGTTCTTTTGGACACCAATAATAAATTCTAAGGTTTTGTGAAAGTGTTTAGCGAGCAAAGAGAGTCAGAAATCATAAATTAAGGCGACAATAGCGAGTAATTTAAGCCTATTTTCTCACCACCAAAGCCGAGGGGATTGCCCTTTATTTTTGGTATCTGTGACCACGATGAGGTAATAAATTTGTTCTTTCATTTCTGGATGCTTGACCAGTGTATAGGTGAATTAGTTTACAAGGTTATCAACAAACTGGGATAAATTGATGTTAAAATCCCATGAAACTACATAATAACGCCAGCCTGACGGCGAAACAAAGGCAACAAATAAAGGAGTTGTATAAAACTGATGAGTACAGCCAAGAAGAGTTAGCCCTCAAATTTAATACAACCCGAAAGAC
>JAYTON010000464.1:0-2860 GCA_043747725.1 Saprospiraceae bacterium | reverse complement strand
TAGTAGTAGGATTAGGATTGGCTCCAATATTGATAAGTGGACTTAAAAAATTTTCCGAAGTATTGTAATACGCGTTGACATCAATAAAAAGTTTTTTCTGAATAGAAGTTTTATAACCTATTTCAAAAGTTTTCAACTTTTCAACTTTCAAAGGCGCAATTTTGGTTTCTGTGACCTCTTTAGTAGCAATATTGTAATCCCGAATGGTAAAACCTAAACCATTGCCCAAGACCAAACCGCCAAATAGATTGCCCTCCAAGTTCAAAATAGTCGGGGCTGCAATGCCTTGTCCATATGTGAAACGGATTGAACCTTCAGGCAATAAATATACTAAAGCCGCTTTGGGAATAAAATTGAAACCGTAGCGGTCGTGATTATCTGCACGAGCCGCCAAAACTACTTTGAGTTTTTCAGCAAAAGTACGCTCCAATTGTGCATAACCGCCCAATTGATTAATCGTTATACCTTTTCCGTTGTCATCAAGCAAATAAGTGCCATTAGAGTTGGCAATGTCGGATTGATATTGAATACCTGTAACCAAATTGAAGCCACCGAAATTATTATTATACTGTGCTTCTGCATTAAAACGGTTAGATTTATCTTGAAACAATGACCCGCGTTTTAATTGTAAACCTACATCCTTAGGGTTGGTAGCGCTGAGGGGAAACCATTGAGAAGTCAACATTTTAGCGCGGGCTTCACCATCAGTGTAGCCCGAATTTTTATATGACCAATAGTTTTGAGTAGTTTGGTTGATGGCGTAGGTGCTGTCGGTACGGCTGATGGTGTAGTACGCCTGTGCAAAAAAGCGGGGCGATGAATACCGCAACTGGAAATAATGAATCTGCCAGTCTTTTATTTGATTACGTCCTGCGTTGGTTAAGCCAATATTGTTTGAATTAGAGCCACCGTAGCTGAAAATGATATCCTTTCCTTTGACAGGACTGAAATATAGGGCAGCCTCTCCCCTCAGTGAAGTGAACTTTCTGTTGATGTCAATTTCTGTTTTAGCCAAAGATGTACGGGGATCGGAGCCGATATAAACAGTATCTACATAGTCAAATTCTTTTCCTTCGGTGTATTCACCTGTTAATTTAAAGGCAAATTTGTCATTCAAAACTTGTGCATGACGCAAGCGACCTGTCAAAACGCTCTGATTGCCAGCCCCCAAAGCGAAAGTTGTACCTTGATACACACGCGGGTCTTTTGTAATAGTATTCACCAAACCGTTATTAGCATTGGGTCCATACAGGGCGGATGAAGGACCTAAAATGATTTCCACCCGTTCAATATCCTCTTTCACCACTGTACCCAAAGCACCAAGCGGCAAACCAGTTGCCACGAGCGATGAAATACGGTTGTCGTTCATCTGCAAATTTTTAGGATTGAAAGCCGAGTTGAAACCCCGCACGTTGAAGCCCGTGCCGAGCACACCTGCCCGCACATAGTCCACGCCTTTTGTCCGAGCCGCTAATTCGCCAATATTGAAAGTTGGTGTTTCGTCAATGGTTTTTGCAGTGATAATATTGATGGTAGAAGGGGCTTGCGTGATTTTTTCAGCGCGTCGAGAAGCGGAGACGACCACCTCATCCGTCATATTTGATTGTTGCCCAAGCGCAAAATCCAGCGTTATTTGCCCCCCCTCAGTAATGAAGGCTTCTTTTTGAGCATATCCTACAAAGGTGCAAGTGACAGCAAAAGGTGGTTTTAATGTGGTTTCGAAGCGGTAGTTGCCTTTTTCATCAGCAATTGCACCAATAGAAGTGCCTTTAACACTAATATTAGCGCCTACAAGAGCCTCGCCGTTTTCAACATCTTTGACAGAACCTGAAACCGAGATTTGGGCATCTGTTTTTGCTGAAAATAGAAACAGAATGAAAAGGGTAAAAATGTAGTGACGAGCCATTTTGATTTCAATTTTCGTTTGATTAAGAAAATTTAATTTTAATTCTTATTTTGTTAACGAAACGAAAGTAATTTGTCTGCTCGTAAAAAAATTATCCTTATTTTTAAATTTACCCCTTGACCGATGCCCTTTTATTTATCGTAAAACATTGAATAACAATAACTTATGTTCAATAAGGCAGCATTGACTACACACTTTTTATTTATTTATTTTGAGCCGTCATCAAGTTATTTTTTGATTTCAATTTATAGGCTTTACCAACCCTTCCCGGTCTCATCCACGGCTACCCTTTCTAACTATATAGAGTTCAAAGCCCGTTGCAAAATCTCTTATTCTCTTTCACCACCTATCAGGATAAGTGTTAAATTTTGATACATATCTCACGAAATGCAGTAAAAAATAGAGATTCCGCGAGATATAAGACATTTACTCATTCTGAGCTGCCTTCAACTCCTTATTTTTCTGAACTCTTGCCGAAACGAGGATGCCAATTTCAAACAGGGTGTATAAAGGAACGAAGACTAAAAGCTGCGAAACTACATCAGGTGAAGGTGTAATCACACCTGCCGTAATGAGCAAAATAATAAAAATATGCTTGCGATATTGCTTCAAAAGTTTGGGTGTCAATATACCAATTTTGGATAAAAAATAAATGATAATTGGTAATTCGAAAACCAAACCAATAGGCAATGTAAACATGGTGAGGTAGCCAATATAAGAATCCAAAGTAGCCGTCCCGCCAATGCCCGCCATCGTATAATTTGCTAAAAATGAAACGGCAAAAGGGGTAATGATAAAATAGCCAAACAAAACACCTATTATAAACAAACCAGAGCAAATGGAAACAAATCCACGCGCTGCTTTTATTTCCTGAGCCATCAAACCGGGCTTGATAAACAGCCATATTTGCCAAAAAATGACTGGTGCTGATACCAATAAACCAACAATGAGCGA
>JAYTON010000463.1:0-3597 GCA_043747725.1 Saprospiraceae bacterium | reverse complement strand
TGTTGAGTCATGTTAATTTTATTTCGGTGTAAAAGTAAAATATGATTTTCTTAAAACAACAAACCATTCACTTGATGAGGTGAAGGGTTTTGTTATTTTAAGAAAAAGCTTTGATTATTGCTTCAAAATCTTCTTTTCCAAAACAGCTCCATCTTGAATCACGCGCAGGATGTACATACCTGAGGGCAAATTTTCAGTAGAGATTTTATCATTATTTTTAAAAGATTCAGAAATATGGATGCGCCCTGTCATATCCATTATTTCAAAATGCGCTGTTTCTGTTTTAGCATCTGTTATGTCAATCGTCAAAGCTTGATTGAATGGATTAGGGTAAACAGATAAAGTCTTTTTACTACCCCAACGTGCGCTCATAGTTTTAGAATATGACAGCGAACCATCTTTTTCCTCAATTTTTAAACGATAATACTGCACACCATTTGATGGGTTATTATCTACAAAATTATAAGCCGTTTTGCTAAAATCATTGCCTTTTGGTGCTTGAATACTGAGGGGGTAAAATTTGATAGCATCATCGCTGCGTTCAACTGTAAAATCTAAAAGATTAGACTCGTAAGCCGTTGTCCATTCTATTTCAATATTATCTTTATGCGTAATTACTTGAAAATCAGCTAATTCTATTGGCAAAACAGGGCAACCATTGCTGCCATTGCATATCGGTAAACTGGTCGTCAAACCCGAGGGCTTGTTAGGAATGCAAGTAATGCTTGTAGCACTTGCATCTAAAGTAGTTAAAGTATTGGGCAGAAAAGGCAAACACATCAGTCCACTATTGCCAGCACAATCTAAAAATGTCAATATGGATGAAAGTTCTGGAATACTCGTCAATTGATTCGTATTCACTCCCAAAATCTTTAATGAACTCGGCAAAGGGCTTGGCAACGAAGTCAAAGTATTGCTATAGGCACTGAGTGACTCTAAAGTAGAAGGCAAAGTTGGAAGCGAACTAATATGGTTCTGATTGATATTTATCCGATTCAAATTGCTTGGAAGTGGGCTTGGCAATGCATATAAATTATTGCTTTTCAAACTCAAAATCAATAAACCACTTGGTAAAGCAGGTAAAGACCCTATCATATTGCTTTGACAAAAAAGCTGCGTGAGCGATGCAGGCAGTGGAGGTAAATAAGTCAAGTTATTAAATTCACAATACAATTTATCCAAACTTGTGAAGCCGCCTATACCTGTCAAATCATTAATGCCTTGACTATTAACATTGAGGTCAGTTAGAAATGCCGCAGTAGATGTCAGGTTATCGCTGCCATCTATGCAAGCTGCACAAACAACGCGAATGGCACCGGCAAATTGAGCATCAGGAATGTGTTGAGCAAATGAGCGATTTAGCAAGCCTGAAAATAGGCAAGCGATGAGTAGTAGATACGGTTTGTTCATAGGAATAAGTGATTATTTACTGAAGGGGTGTTATGCCAAAGGCATCCCTTCGAGAAAAATATAAGTTTTAAAAATGATGTTATTTCAATTTTAAAAAAATCAAGGATATAAGAGTAATAAAAATGCCAAAAACAGTATTTTAATAAAGAAAAACAGCCTTTTAATGAAAATACCGTGATTTAGATAGTATCCACAATTTTTTAATTCTAATGTCTAATATCTATTTTCTAACATCTATAGACATTACATGCAAGCTATTTTATTCACTCTATCAGCATGTCTACCGCCTTCAAATTCTGTCGTTAAAAAAATATTCACCATTTTAAACGCCACCTCTAAATCTACAAAACGGGCAGGAATCGCTATCACATTGGCATCATTGTGCTGCCGCGCGAGCGAAGCTATATCCTCCTGCCAGCACAATGCACACCGAATATGCTGATGCTTATTGGCGGTTATCGCAACACCGTTGCCGCTACCACATATTAAGACACCCACTTCCGCTTTACCGCTTTCAACGGCTTCAGCAGTCGGGTGTACAAAATCGGGATAATCCACAGAAGCAGAGCTATCAGTTCCAAAATCCAAAATATCATAGCCGTGTTGTCTCAAATGCTTGATAATGGGTTGTTTGAAAGGAAATCCAGCATGATCGCAGCCGATGGCGATAGTTGTCATTTTCATGATTCAATATTTTGGCGCAAAGGTAGGTTTGAAAAAGGATTCGGTAAAATAAAATCCACATTAAAATAGACATCGTAAGTTATAAATCAAACGCCGTTGTATTTTGCAGTATTATTTCATTTTTTCCCGAAGGGATTCCTTCGGAACAAATTTTCAACTCTCAATTTTCAACTTTCAATTTAAGATATGGAATCTCAATTTTCTACCTACTTTTCACTGGGTTTACACCATATTGCTGACCCCCAAGCCTACGACCATATCACATTTATTGTAGCCCTGTGTGCTATTTATCGTTTGGTGGAGTGGCGGCGCGTGGCTGTATTGGTGACGGCTTTCACGATTGGTCATAGCATCACATTGGCTTTAGCTGCTTTGAAATTAGTAACCCCTCAGTATCAGCTCGTCGAAATACTGATTCCAATTACGATTTGCATTACGGCTATTTACAATGTATTAAAGCCTGATAATGTAGATGTTACAAAAGTTTTTTCAAAGGGCGTCAATCTCAATTATCTATTTGCGATGTTCTTTGGCTTGATTCATGGTTTGGGTTTTTCCAATTATTTTCGCGAACTATTGGGCAATGAAGCGGATATTATTCAGCCGCTTTTTGCGTTTAATGTCGGCATAGAAGCGGGGCAATTGACCATTGTAGCGGTTATTTTAGTGGCTTCGTTTTTAGCTTTCAATGTTTTTAAAGTATCCCAACGCTCATGGACGCAATTTATATCAGGCGCGGCGTTTGGAATTGCAGTAACTTTACTCATAAAATAAATATTGTTTAATATGAAAATGCTCTTATTATTGGTGGGTTTATTGTGGAATACAGCGAATATAGAATTTCACGCTTTCCACATTTCAAAAACCGATATGGTTTTTAATCCAAAAGAAAAAACAGTGCAAATCACGATGCACATTTTTATTGATGACCTGGAAAGAGGCTTTGAAAAACAAGGTCAAAAGGGTTTGGCTATCGGAACGGATAAAGAAAAAAAAGAGGTCAATGACTTGATTTTCAAATACTTACAAAGTCATTTTTTATTAAAAGTGAATAATAAAGATGCTGCATACCAAATGCTCGGAAAAGAACCGGCTACAGATAAACAAGCGTTGTGGATTTATCTGGAAGTGAAAAATATTAAAGAACTCAAGAACATTTTTGTAGAAAATAAGGTTTTGACCGATGTTTTCAGCGATCAAAAAAACATCGTTCAAATCAATGCGCCTTCTAAAAAACAAGGCTATTTTTTATTCGATAAAAATAAAACGAGTGATACGGCTCAGTTTTGATTAGACATTAGAGTTCAGATGGTTAGACTTTAGACAATAATCACTATTTTAATGGTCTAAAATCAAATTGAATTAGTATACAAGGTTATAATAAAATGGAATAAATTGGTGTTACAAGCTAATGAAACTACATAATAACGCAAGCCATACGGCGAAACAAAGGCAACAAATTAAGGAGTTGTATAAAATTGATGAGTACACATAAGAAGATTT
>JAYTON010000462.1:0-3592 GCA_043747725.1 Saprospiraceae bacterium | reverse complement strand
CGTAAAAACAGTTTAAAAGTTTCACTTACATAAAAAATTAACTTTGAAACCAAATTTAATTTTCTTTTTACCACCCCTCAAAAGCGGCGCAAAGGTAGGAATTTTTTTTAAAAATTCTCTATTTTTTTAAAGAGCTATGTGTTAAATTTAGAAGATATTTTAATTTTTTTATCACTTATTATAAAGGGTTATTTTCATATTGAATATAAAAAATGGACAGTCCTTCTCAGAACTGTCCATTTTTTTGTATAAAAACTTGAAAGCAAGACAGGTTTGATAAAATTATTCCCCTGTCATGTCTTGCATATTTAAGTAAGCATGTGGCTTTAAAACCCCATGAATTATGAAGCACCAAGCATTCCTATTCGATATATCCAAAACGTTTGAGTACTCTAAAGATACAACAAAGTTAAATTTGTGACAAGTTTTAAATAAATATTTTGATAAAGTGACCTCCTCAGTTGCCACCCAACCTTTTCATCCCTTTCAAAGCCTTATCATAAGCCGAATTAAATTCTAAGGCTTGTTTATAATTTTTTAAAGCCTCTTCTTTATTGCCTCGTTTTTCAGCGATGAAACCACGATAATAATAGGCTTTATAGAAAGTAGGAGATTCCTTGATGACGATATTGAAATGATTATTGGCTTGGTCAAGTGAGTCTTTATCCAAATACATCAAGCCGAGGTTGAACAGCGCAAATTCATAGCGGGGGTTATGCGCCAATATTTTTTTATATTCAGCAATGGCATCGGCGATTTGATTCTTAGTTTGAAAGTAAAAAGCCTTTGCCATCATTGCATTAAAATCCAAAGAATCAATGAGCAATGCATTATCAAAATATTTCAATGCCAAAGGATTGCCTCTATTGGTAAACAGTTTGCCCAATTCAATAAAAGCATCTTTATTATCTGAATCCAAATCCACTGCTTTTTGAAAAGCATTAATGGCTCTTGCCTCATAATTTTGCTCTTTAAAAACCATTCCGAGTAAAAAATAAGCATCCGAATTTTGAGGGTCTTGTTTCAAAACCTTATCAATAGTGGCTAAAGCCAAACCATATTGCTTTGTAATCAAATACGTTTCGCTCAATTTCAACTGCGTGGGAAGGCGAGTAGGCGCGAGGGCAGCCGCCCGTTCCATCGTCGTGACAGCCAAACGCGATTGTGCATAATCCATATACACATCCGCGAGAAAATGATGAAAATCAATATTAGTAGAATCCAATGACAAAGCATATTTCATATCCTCAATGGCGACATCATAGCCCCCTTGCGCGCCATTTTTTTCAAATAATTGCGCTCGCTGATAATAGAGATTAGCATTTTTAGGGTCTTTGAAAATCTGCTCCGTCAAGGCATCAATCTGTGGATTACCAGTTTTGCTGAATGAAGGTGCAGCAGCTTGTTTTGGTTCATTTTTACAAGCAAAAAGGGTAAATGTGCTTGCAATGAGTAGAATGATTAACTTTTTCATGCGGCAAATTTAAGGTTTTTACTTTGAAAATTGTAGTAACGCGGAATTCCAGTTCTGCTATGCTGTTGCGGAACTGGAGTTCCGCGCTACAATATGCTACATAAAAAAAGAGGGCGTACTTTGCAGCACCCCCTCAGTATCGAATCATCGAATTTCTACATTTCAGCTTCTTTAACTTATTTTTTACCGAAAAGACCACCCATTAATTTTGAGCCAACCATACCCATAATATCATCTACCATGCTACCGTCGCCGTTTTTGTCAAGGAATTGAGTTGCCATTTGCATGAGTGGGTTGCTGCTTTGTTGCTGAACGCTACCGCCGAGCAAGCTTGCCAATCCACTGGCATCTAAACCTTGTTGTTGTTTTTGCTGACCCAATACACCCATCACAAGGGGTGCCAATTTGACCATCATACCCAACACGCCATTCTCATTCACACCAGTAGCTTTAGAAATCATCTCGGCTGCACCACCTGCTTGGTCACCCAATACATGGCTAAGGATGCCTGCACCGTTCATAGCTGAAGGCGTAGTTGCTTGTCCACCGCCTGAGATAAGACCCATCACGTCATTCAAAATGCTACCATCATGGTCACGATCAAGAGCAGAAAGAAGACCTTCTGCACCGCCAGCTTGAGCATTTTTAGCCAAACCACCCAACAAAGTTGAAAGAACACCTTCAGCCGCCGTCGCTGTTTGCTCAGGTGCTGCGCCAGTCTCTTGGCTCATTTGATTGATAATTTCAGGGGTCAAGTGTCCCTGTAATAGGCTCATTAAATCCATTGTATCTGCAATTTAAATTGTTTAAAAAAGAGTTTTATATTATGAAGAAGTTAATTGAATAAATATCAGACGTCAATATGAACCAAAGTAACGCCGCACAAACCATTCAAGGCTCAATAAAGTTAACAATATAAAAAATATCCATTTTAAATTTAAAATATTCTGCGTTTTACTCGTGTTGTACATAACAGGCTTTATGTTGGTTCTATTTTTAATAGAGTCTGCCAGTGATGCCATATCTTTCGGATAAACCATTGCGCCGCCTAATTGATTGCTCAATGCCCTAAGTATAGCGTGATCAGCTGTTGTTTCATACAGCTCTAACTGAATGGGCTGTACGCTGAAACGTCCTTCGACTTCTAACTTCTGCCCACCGACATTTGTCAATGCTTTAAACGAATAATTGCCAACTGCTAAAATGCCGACACTTAAAGAATAAGAGCGACCAGTTTTATTAAAAGTGTAATTAAATTGCTTATTTTCTGAATTCGTAATAATCATGCTTACATCGGCTTCATTTATCAATTCATAAGAATTATTGTACAATTCAGCACCGAATGCAATGGGTTCATTTTCGCGATAAACGTTCTTATCTGTCCAAGCTCTGAACTTGCGTTTATCTTCTTTAACGCCCACGTACTGAATCATCTTAGAAATCAACCCCTCAGTAATATCATGGTTTTGATGCTGTGCGAAGTCGAAAAGTCGCCATTTCCAAAGCCCTTCTGCCGCAATAATGCCCGTCTTGATGCTATTTGACTCACCAAGCATGATTAAGGGATATTTTGTATCCACTTTTCCTATTTTCTGATACATCAACACTTGGCCGCCCCCTAACTCCTTATATTCTCCAAAAGGGGCTGTCATAGGATTGAATTCAGAAATCTGATTCATATTATCCTCTAAAGTAAAAAGATTGAAAGCACCGTTCATGGTCGCTTGCACATCGTTCGCACTTTTAGGGTCGGCACTGATGCTCATCAAAGTCTGTAATGTATTTAATTTGCGTACATCCGATTGACCGCCTATGATGAAGATACGAGGTATTTTTTTATTATTCAAAACATTTAAAACCGCATCCGCACCATTCGATACTGAGGGGAGTTGATGCAATACCACCAAATCAAAATCGCCCACATTTACCTTCAAATCATTGATGGTAGCGACCGTCACCGTATAATTTTTATTAGTCGAAATAGCTTCATTCAGGGCTGCAATATCGGGATGCGGTGAGTTGGCGAGCAAAAGAATTTTAGTACGAGCGTCCAAAACTTCTATAAAAATATCTTTTACATTATTCGCCGTAGAAACTTCTCCATTTACAGCCGAAACG
>JAYTON010000461.1:0-2331 GCA_043747725.1 Saprospiraceae bacterium | reverse complement strand
ATAATATCTGCTCTTTGACATACTTCCATCAAGTTTTTTGTCCGACTGTGGGCAATCGTCACGGTACAATCCCAGCCTTTGCGTGACAGTAAAATAGCCATTGGTGTACCGACAATATTGCTCCGCCCGACGACGACACAATCCTTTCCAGCAGTATCAATATTGTATCTTTTCAACATTTCTAAAATGCCAAAAGGCGTTGCAGGCAAGTAAGCTGGTAAGCCTTGAGCCATGCGTCCAAAATTGATGGGATGAAAGCCATCCACGTCTTTTTTAGGTTCAATGGCTAAGGTAATTTCTGATTCGTCAATATGTTTAGGCAAGGGCAATTGCACAATAAAACCATCAATATCCTCATCGTCATTCAAATTTTTAACGATTTCAAGCAATTCCGTTTGTGTTATGTTCACATCTCTGCGAATCAACGTTGAATTAAAACCCACTTGCTCGCATGAGCGAATTTTATTGCCCACATATGCCTCACTCGCAGCGTTATTCCCTACAAGCACAGCCGCTAAATGCGGACGTTTACCCCCCCTCAGTATAATCTGCTCTACATCGATTTTTATTTCATTTTTAATGGTATCAGAAAGGATTTTACCGTCAATCAATTGCATAATTAGTGGATTTTATAAAGTAAAAAAAGAGCGTAAAATTAAGTTTTCAAATGAAGTAAGGGCTATAATGGATGGGAAAATTTAATTTTAGTTTATTTGAATACACGATATAAAGGATTCTAATTATCTTTGCAAGCGATATTTTTTAATTTATACTAAAACTAAAGTATTATATTCTATTATTTACCCCACCTTTTTATATGTCTCTACAGATTTTTTATTAACAGCCTATATTGGCAATTTTCATTAACTTAAGATCAAATTGTATGAAAAAAATTACACATTTCATGCTCTTAACTGGATTTTTCCTTTTAAGTAGCTTCGCTGCATTTGCGCAGAAAACAATCAAAGGTACTATTACCGATGCTGAATCAAAAGAACCTCTTCCAGGCGCATCAGTCATTATTAAAGGTACAGCTAAAGGGACTTTTACCGATGATAAAGGTCAATACACCTTAGATGTTCCTGCTGGAGCCACTACTTTGATTTACAGTTTTGTCGGCTACACGTCAAAAGATGTCAATATTGGAGATGCCTCAACTATTGATGTATTGCTCGGAACGGGCTTGGAATTAGATAATATTGTAGTCATTGGCTCACGCAATGCTTCGCGGACTAAAATCGAAACGCCTGTGCCAGTGGATATTATCCCCGTTAGTCAAGTTTTGAATGAAGTAGGTCAAGTCGATTTGAATCAAATATTGACTTATGTTGCGCCGTCATTTCAATCATCGCGTCAATCCATATCTGATGGTACAGACCACGTTGACCCTGCACAATTGAGGGGTTTGGGTCCCGATCAAGTTTTGGTATTGGTGAACGGTAAGCGTCGGCATCAATCTTCCCTCGTGAACGTGAATGGTACGATCAATCGGGGCACAGTTGGAACGGATTTAAACGCCATTCCAGCAGCATCCATCGAACGTATTGAGATTCTTCGCGACGGTGCAGCAGCTCAATATGGTTCAGATGCCATTGCGGGAGTCATTAATATCGTTTTGAAACGGGCTACAGGCTTACAAGTGCTTGTATCAGGTGGTCAGCATATTACGCAATATGAAAAAAATTATGCTTGGAATCAACTGAATCCTTCTGCTCAGTTAGACGCTAAAACAAGCGCGAACGATGGCAAAACAATCCAAGCATCCTTGAATTATGGTCTTAAAATCGGTGAAAAAGGCTATCTTAATTTGACAGGCGAATATGTCTCTCGTGGACAAACGAATCGGACAGGTTTGTACACGGGTAGAATATGGCCTTTAGTGAGTGGTGTTGCTAAAACAGATTCGATTAATGCATCCAAAGGTTTGACCCGCGATGATTTCCAAATGCGGATTGGTAATTCAGAAGTGAAAGGTGGTGGCGTCGTTGCCAACTTTTCATACCCCCTCAGTAATGGGCTTGAAATTTACTCTTTTGGCGGTTTTAATAGCAAGACAGGTAATGCGGCAGGATTTTATCGCTTTCCTTCAGGTTCAGAAGTGACTGCTACTCCAGCCGCTATCAGTCCCAAAATATTGGCGATTTATCCTCATGGCTTCTTGCCTGAAATTAATTCAGCCGTGACGGATATTTCATTTGTGGCAGGTCTGCGTGGCAAAGTGGGTACTTGGGATATGGATTTGAGCCAATCAGTTGGACGCAATCAATTTGATTATACAATTACCAACTCCGTCAATTATTCGCAAGCAGCGGATACAACCTTTTCAGGTGC
>JAYTON010000460.1:0-3362 GCA_043747725.1 Saprospiraceae bacterium | reverse complement strand
GGCTCACGCAGAAAATAATACTTTTCCCAATCTCACCTGAAATCGGGTCACGCAGCGCATTTTGAAGGAATGTTTCGCAAAAAATGCGGTTGGTTCGGTCAGAATAGAACTTCTTTTCAAAATCACGTGAATAATAAGTAAATGCCTCTAATTCTTTTTCCTCTTCTGCATCCCCCTCAGTATCAACGGCTTCTACCTCTTCATCGGTCTTGAACATGACGCTATACCCTTCATCACTCAATAACTGAGTGGTAATATCCGTGCGGGCATCCACCACCATCGGGTTTATTAAATAGCCATCAGTCACCCCATCCAACAGGGTATAACTAAAAGTAGGCAAGGCATTATCACAATCGAAAATGGAATAAGTATCCAACAGCATACGGCGTTCAATTTCGCGAGGGTCTTTAGCATTAGCCACATTGAACTTTTTGAGATAATTGCGAGGCGTTGCTGTCAAGCCCAATTTATACCCCATAAAATACTCAAAAACAGCCCTCGCTTGACCACCGATAGAGCGATGCGATTCGTCAGAAATAATTAAATCAAAATCGGAGGGTCGAAACACTCGTTTATACAAATTGTCTTTGGTTAGAGTTTGAACTGTAGAAACGACAATATCAAATTTTTGCCAAAGGTTGTCTTTGCGTGATTTTTTAAAAATGGTACTCAGATAATCTGGTTTTAGATATTTTTCAAAAGCGGTGTTCGCTTGTTCCTCCAACTCAATTCTATCCACCAAAAACAAAACCCGATGAGCCGCCCCAGTTTTGATGAACAATTTGATAACCGCTACGGAGGTCAACGTTTTACCTGTACCCGTAGCCATTTCAAATAGAAAACGAGATTTATTCTCCTCTCTCACCGCTTTTTGAATCGCTTGAACTGCTTTGAGTTGAAAAGGGCGTAAGAATTTTAGGTTATTCTTTTCAATAAAATCTGCCCGATTTTTCTCATTCAACCAATCAGGGTCTTTATCGAAATCCGCTCTTTGAGTTCGGGCAATAAAATTGTTATCAATATTTTCATTGACAAGGCTATAAGTATTGGGTTGATATTGATCATTGATTTCCAACTCTTCAAGAGTTGGAAATCGATAAATCTGTTTAGGATTCCCAAACAATAAATCCCACAAATAATGAATATTGCCATTAGAAAGGATGATAAAACGGCAATGTTTGCCGACACCTTTGGCATAGGTTCGCGCTTGTTCTTTACCATCCAGTGCATCTTTCAATTCAGACTTTGCTTCTAAAACGGCAATTGGAAATCCCTTTTTATCCAATAAAAGGTAATCCATAAAACCATTTTTAGTTTTTTCAAAATCTTCGCCCAACTCATTTTGCTTGATTTGATAGATTTTGACGTTTCCTTCTAAAACAACATTAGCCCTTGCAGTGTCAGAATCAAAGAAGTTCCAACCTGCTTCAGTCAGGAGTTGATTAATTTTAATACGTGCTTTTGCTTCTTTTGACATTATGTGTTTGTTGTTAGGTATTGGCTGTTTTTATTCCAAAAATAAGATTGACTAATGAAATACAAAATTTATTAGAATGTTATTGAATAAATCTATACATAGTTGTAAAGATAATAACTTCAACATATTGACCCCGAATTCACATTTTATTTTTTTTATATTGTAGGAATTTCACTAAATCTATTTCTCAACAATTTTCAATTTGACACAGTTTTCTGAACATTACCTTTGATACAGTTTTTCGCATGACACACTCGCACACTCGCACGACACACTCGTACTCTCGCATGACACACTCTCACTCTCGAACGAACGACGGTCATCGTTTAATGCACAACGATGACTCTCTAATGAGCAACAGCCATCGTTTAACGGACAACGATGACTCTCTACTGTGCAACGGTTATCGTTTAATGCACAATGATGACTCTCTAATGAGCAACGGTCATCGTTTAATGCACAACGATGACTCTCTAATGAGCAACTGTCATCGTTTAATGGGTAATGGACTAACGCCTATAATTATTGATAGCACTGAGGGGGGTAATACCGCCATCAATCAGAAAATGTTGAGTTTCTATTTTGTTGGGATTCCGAGCCGTGTTCTGATTGATGGCGCAGTATTATTTTTTCAAAGTGTTTTCAAACAACTTAAAAATGCGCTTGTATTCATCCATCCAAGAGGTGGGTTCTACAAATCCATGATCTTCCATAGGGTATGCCGCTAATTCCCAGTTGCTTTTTTTCAATTCTATGAGTCGTTGAGATAATCGGACGGCATCTTGAAAATGCACGTTGATATCCACCATGCCATGACAAATCAGTAAATGCCCTTTCAGTCCCTCTGCGTGGTAGATGGGCGAACTTTTGCGGTAGGCGATGGAGTCTGTTTGTGGTTCATTGAGAATATTGGCTGTGTAAGGGTGGTTGTACGCTGCCCAATCCGTCACGGGGCGTAAAGCAGCTCCTGCTTTGAAAACATCGGGTGTCGTAAACATCGCCATCAAGGTCATAAAGCCACCATAAGAGCCGCCATACAGACCTATCTTTTGAGCATCCACGCCTTGATTGTCCACGAGCCATTTGGCACCATCTACGTGGTCAGTCAAGTCTTTGCCACCCATAAAACGATAAATACCCGTCCGACAATCCCTGCCATAACCTGCCGATCCTCGATAATCCATATCCAATACGGTATAACCATTATCCACTAAAAAATTGTTGAACATATATTCTCTGAAATATTGACTCCACCAACGGTGAGCATTTTGCAAATAACCTGCGCCGTGTACGAATATCACAGCCGGTTTTTTACCCTTTACCCCTTTGCCTTCATATAAGCGGGCATAGACCTCCACGCCATCCCGAGCTTTGATAGTAATCAATTTTGGCTCTCGCCATGCGTAGGATTTGAACTGATTACTGAGGGAGTAGGTGATTTGAGTGGCGGCGGCTATGGGATTATTGGATTGTATGAAAAGCTCCCAGGGTTGAGTAGCAGACGAATAAAGGTATGCCAATTGAGTCTCATCGGGCGATAGCGTTACTTGATATGCCCCTACTTTGGGCGTCAAACGGACGCGCTCGCCACCATTGACGGACATCTTATAAAAATGCTGTTCGCCCGGGTGTACTTCGTTGGTTGTGATATAAAAAGATTGTTTGTCTTTGGAAAGTTGAACGCTTTGGACTTCAAATTTCCCTTTGGTCAGTTGGCTTTTTTTACCTGTTGACAAATTGCCCGTGTATAAATGGGCATATCCATCCGCTTCCGATTGATAATACAGGGTTTTATTATCCCCTAAAAATCCGATGGCGTTGATGGGTCCGCCAATCCATGCTTCGTCGCGTTGCCTATCAAGGGTTTTTAAAGCCCCTTTAGCAA
>JAYTON010000459.1:0-1630 GCA_043747725.1 Saprospiraceae bacterium | reverse complement strand
CCAATGGCTTTGAGGTCAAACAGGTTTTTAACTTTTAACTCTAAAGCCCCAAAATATTCCCCTTTTTTTTCATTAAAATAAAGAAAACCGCCTCCTTTTACCACTTTAGCATCAATAACAATACCTGCTCCTTTGGGTGGCAAAAAACCAGCACCTATATCATAGCCTAAAAAACCGCCATTCAATGGTCTTTCCGTCCGTTCACTTGCTCCAAATTTGGCCCCCAATTCGGCAATACTGATGACGACTTCTTTTCCGAATTTAATGGCAAAATCAAGTGTCAAGCTTAAACCCAAACCCTTATCAGTATCAAAGCCAAGGTGTAATTTGTCAAAACGCACAATGCCCAATTCTCGATGAATGGGAATATCCAATGTACCTATTTTGTTATCAGACGGTGCAGAAAGGTCTCTTTCAGTAGGTATCAGTGATTGTGGCGTATTACTCGGCGGACGTTCGCCAATAAAACCACCATCAAAGCCGAAGCCATCCTTTATGCTGAAACGGACGGGTATATTAAACGTGTCCTTTTTTTCGGGAATGTGTTTTAATGGAAAACCCCTATTTTTAGTACCTTGAATACTATATCCCACTTTTGCAACAGCCCGCAGCACCAAATCTTTAGGAGATATTTCTATTTGAAAAGATAAGTCTCCCAAACTGAAATTAAATATATCAAATAATGTCTTATTATTGGTTTTATCGGGTGGCAATAATCTTTCAATGGCAACGCCAAACTTCGATTTGGTAAGTTCATCGGGGGCTTTTTCTTTTCCTCCTATCCTAATGCTAAAACTGGGTTGAGCATTCATTGAAATATACCAATCACCCGTTAAATGATAGCTCTTTTTCTCGAACTGGCTATCCCAATTGACATAAAATCCGTGTTGATTTTCTATCTTGGCTAATGGATTCTCCAAGGTAGGATCAGGAGCATCTGAATTAGATAAAGACATTAAGGTCAAATGTGATCTATAATTTGACTTATTAATGTCATTTGTAAGAGCATCAGAATAATCTACCGAGATAGAGAATGTCCGATTCAACAAATGTTCAGCAAATTGTTGATTGCGAAAAGCGATGCGTTTATCTTGTGCTTCTGGTGTTTCACCAATTATAACTGACAATTGGTCATCAAAATTAGCTGGTATTCTATCGCCTTCATAGCCTAATTGCCCCCCTATATCCCATACGAAAGCTACTTCTGGATTTTTTTTATCCATTTCACCGTCTATTAGAAAACTAAAAATCGAAGTGAGAAAGCCCAGTCCTTCGCTCAATCGCCTTGCTTCTTCACTCGTTTCTTGATTGTATGACTTAAAAAAATCACGGAAATATGCACCAAACATACTTAATTCAGTCTTTGAATCAGAACGATTTGAAAAACTATGGGTCGTTTGGAGCATAAAGAAAACATTGTGCAAAATGGGGTGATTTTGCCGCATAAAATCAATAGTCAACATATTCAGAAGGGCTGTAACTATATCTTTTGCGCCTTGTGTAAAACTGGAGGCATTGACAGCACTTTGAATAATATCTTCGATGGAAACTATAATGGTATTTATTTGAGCCATCGCTTCATTGAAGGATTGCTCGTCGGCTTCTTCTGCTTTTTTTGCTAAAAAGGCAT
>JAYTON010000458.1:0-4328 GCA_043747725.1 Saprospiraceae bacterium | reverse complement strand
AGCGTTTGGAAAAGCTATAAAATCATTGAGCCCATTCACATCTTCCATCTTCTTTGGTTCGCCCTTTTCGCGCTCATGCCAAATGAGAAATTGAGTAGCAACATCTGCCATCACGCCGTCCATATCAACGGCTATTCTTTTTTTTTCCATGCTATTTATATTTTTCCCTCATTTTATTTTACCATGAAAACGTAAGAGATAGTTGTCTGTCTTTTCATTAAAAATGCACAAAATGAGCTTTTTAGTCATTTTATCAGAAGCATCAAAAAGGATTTTTATGGGGTTATGCACATAGCCATTATCGCCAAAAAGGAGAATTTGCTCTTGCTTGGTGGGTAGCCGAAAGTGCAGCAATTCATCGGCTGTTTGAGGAATTGGCACATCTTCATAGCCCTCTTCCGCTAAAAACGATTTGACCATATCCAAACTGGATTGCAAATTAGTACCTGCAAATTTTATTTGATATTGCCAGCCATCGCTGATGCCGCCTTCATAATGGCTACCTTCTTTCGGAAAATCCTCTTTAATCATTTATTGAAATTAAATTGCAAAATTATTTTATTTAAACAATTTTTTTTAAAATAAATACATTTTGTTTTTAAAAAAATATCACCCTCACAAACCCATTTCATTATAAATAGCACTAACTTTGTCATAAAAACAAACATACATGATCAAGTTAAAACTACTCTTACTGTTTGTATTAACAGAAATGCAAATATTAAGCGCACAAAAAATCACCATATTTTTTGATAACACGCTGACATCTACGCCCTCAGTATCCAAAGCCTCATTGAAATATAATAAAGATTTTGCTTATAGTTTAACGCTCGATGATGCTACATCGGACGCCTTCACTCATGCACTACCTCTTCTGAAAGGCGGTACTTTGAAAGAATTTGACAATCCTTTTCCAGGTATGTTTTATACCGATGGCTGTGGGAATGATGTGGCTTTCAAGGCTGGTATTGCTTGGAATTCGGTCACTTTCAACGGTGCAGATACCCATAAGGGCGACGTCCAAGGCAACTTGACATGGCGGCAGCTTGATTCGCTTTACGATTATGGATGGGATGTTTTGAATCATAGCTATTCACATAGCTCGGTGTTTACGAACCAAATGAGTACAGTGGATTATGTGAATGAAGTCGTTAAAAACCAAGCAGTAGTGCGTGAAAAAACCACAAAACACATAGAAATGCCGCTATTTGTAGTGCCTTCGGGCGATGTTACTTATCAAGATATAGCTTTGCAGTTAGGGAGCAAAGTTGTTTTCGACCAAGCCGGTAACAACCTTATTGGCTTTGGTGGGTTGCAAGTAGATGCTGATTTGAATCTAAGTGGATTGAGAATTCACCGTCAGAAAATTGAGGAAAGCATCTACACGCCTAATCTGTTAGAGAATGTCGTATCCAAAAGTCAAAATGGCGGTCATTATTGGTACAATGAGTTTGCTCACCGCATTGATAATTTCAATCTAAATGGTTTCAACTTTTATTCATTTAAAAATCAAATGCAAAAAATAGCCGATAGTTGGGGAAAGAATGGCTCTGACCGCGTTTTGATGGCACCATTGCAAGAGGTTTTTGAATATTTAGTGCTGCGCCAAACTGTCAAAATGACGACTGCTATATCGGGTCAAAAAATGGATATCACTTTTGATATTTCACAAGTGCCGACTTGGTTGAGGCGTAAAACATTGACTTTAGTCATCAATTCTAACAATATTTTCAGTCGTGTGGATGCACCCAATAATATCAAAAAAACTTTCAAAGGCGTTGGCAATCAGAAAATTATAAATGTTGATTTTTCACAATATACTAATTCAACTTCAACCAAAGACTTAACTACCCCCTCAGTATTGCGCGTATTCCCAAACCCTGCGGGCGATATTTTAAATATCGAATTGCTCAATAATTTGACAGAAAGAGCAGAGTTAACAATCAGCGATGCCCGCGGAAAAATATATTTGACAGGGCATTTTTCCATTAAAAAATATCAGCAAAATATTCAATCATTGCCCAAAGGCATATATATTTTAAACATTCGACAAGGCACTCAAATATCCACTACAAAATTTTACAAAAATTGAAAATAGGTATTATTGGAGCTGGTATAGCAGGATTGGCTACGGCAGTCAGATTGGCGAGCAAAGGACATGAAGTGCATGTTTTTGAAGCCAATAATTACGCGGGCGGCAAATTATCTGAGTTTACATTGTATGCAAAAGGTTTAGGAGGGCTTAAACGCGCTTATAGGTTCGACGCAGGACCTTCGCTTTTTACAATGCCGATGTATATAGAGGAGCTTTTTCAAGAGGCTAATATACCCATAAAAGATTATTTCAGTTATGATAAAATCGATGTCGTCTGTCAATATTTTTGGGAGGATGGCACTCGATTGACGGCTTGGTCTGATGAGCGAAAATTGGCACAAGAGATTGAAAATCAATTAGTTGTAAACTCAGATATTATTAAAAGAATCCTCTCTACAGCTAAAAATAAATATGAAACAGCCGGTCGTATTTTCCTTGAAAAAAGCCTTCATAAGGTGTCAACGTGGGTGAATATGCCCGTAGCAAAAGCCTTGCTGCTGATGCCCCGTTTTGATATTTTTAAGACCATGAATGCTACCCACGAACAATTTTCAAAAAATCCTAAACTGATACAATTTCTTAACCGCTTTGCTACTTACAACGGTTCAAATCCCTACAGAGCCTCTGGAATGTTGAGCATGATTCCACATTTTGAGCATGGTATCGGTGCATTTTATCCTCGAGGAGGCATGTATGAAATTACAAAATCCATTTTTAAATTAGCTAAAACGAAAGGTGTTCACTTTCATTTCAATCAAAAAATTGAGTCTATAAAAGTTGAAAATGGGACTGCTAAAGGCTTAATTGTTCAAAATAATATTAATAGTTCAGCCGTCACTGCGAGTGAAGCATGGCAGGAGGAGGTGTATCATAATTTTGATACTATTGTTTCCAATATGGATGTTTATTTCACTTATAAAAAACTTTTACCTCATGAAAAACATCCTGAAAAAACCTTGAATCAGGAACGCTCTACCTCGGCTCTTATTTTTTATTGGGGCATCAAAAAATCATTTGACAATTTGCATTTGCACAATATCTTTTTTTCAAATGATTATAAAAATGAATTTGACTATTTAGAAAAAGGCGAAGTTTGCAACGACCCAACGGTCTATGTCAACATCTCTTCAAAACAAACGCCGAGCGATGCACCCGAAGGTTGTGAAAATTGGTTTGTGATGGTGAACGTGCCGCATAATTCAGGACAGGATTGGGGTGAAGTAATAAAAAGGACACGAGGCAATGTTATTAAAAAATTATCTAAAATATTAAACCTTGACTTACAGGCACTTATAGAAGTTGAAGATATTTTGCACCCTCTCAGTATTGAAAGTAAAACAGCGTCATTTGGTGGCGCACTGTATGGCACAAGCAGCAATTCGATGATGTCTGCTTTTTTAAGGCATAAAAATTTTTCGTCAAATATTAAGAATTTGTACTTCTGTGGTGGGTCGGTACATCCCGGTGGCGGTATTCCATTGTGTTTATTATCTGCTAAAATTGTTTCGCAGTTGATTGAAAAGGAGTGAGGTGATTGAATGATTTAATTAACGCTTGGTTTTGGGAAAGTGAAATAGAAAGTAGTGCCTACCCCCTCAGTACTATCGAGCCAAATTTTGCCACCGACTCCAGCAACAATTTTTTTACAAGTAGCCAAACCAATGCCGCTGCCTTCAAATTCATTGCGAGAATGGAGGCGTTCAAAAATAGCAAAAACTTTTTCATGAAATTCTTTTTTAATACCGATGCCATTATCGTCGAGGCTAATGAGGTAATTATCGCCTTCGTCGGTAGCTGTAATTTTGATTTCAGGTACTACACCTGTTTTACGAAATTTGATAGAATTGGCAATCAAATTTTGAAAAAGTTGAATCATTTCAGTAGAAGAACCTTCCACAGTAGGTAGTTCATTAATAACAATAGTGGCTTGCGTATCCTTCATAGTTGCTGTAAGATTGCTGATGACTACAAAAAGAATACTATTCAAATCAATTTCCTTAGTATCTTCTTGTTTTTTACCTGTGCGTGAATATTGAAGCAAATCATCGAGAAGGCGCTGCATCCTATCAATGCCATCGGTCACATAGCTCATATATTCAATGGTTGGTTTATCTTGTAAATTCACCATTCTCTTTTTCGATAAGCCTGTGTACATGCCTATCATTCGGAGAGGTTCTTTGAGATCATGAGAAGCAGCAAAAACAAAATTTTCAAGTTCGCCGTTAGTATGAAT
>JAYTON010000457.1:0-1742 GCA_043747725.1 Saprospiraceae bacterium | reverse complement strand
AGTGGTTCAAGGTATGAATATTCCATTTACATCTTCATCAATGCGCCCAAATATGACGCGTCAAGAAGGCGATTTTCAGGGTCAAAAATTCGTTGATGCGTTTGATGGCACTGTTGCTTGGCAATGTAGCCCTTTTGCAACGATGAATAAACCGACTAAAAAGACAGAAGAAGAAACGGCTGATGCTGCTAAAGAGCCGTTTGAAGATGATTTTATTGATTATAAAACTAAAGGACATATCGTTGAGTTAGATGGTAAAGAAGAAATAGAGGGTGCAAAATGTTTCAAATTGAAATTGAAACGCAAAGTTGGTGATGAAAAAATATATTTCATCGATGCTGAAAATTTTGTACCCGTTATGATTCGCTCTTTTGCTTCATCTGGTCCGATGAAAGGTCAAGCTATCGAAACTTTTTTGAGTGATTATAAAGAAGTGGATGGTTTGATGATACCGCATACAATTGAAAACAAACTCAATGGTCAGACAGGTATGGTCATCAAGGCTGATAAAGTGGAGCTTAATCCAAAGTTGGATAAAACCATTTTCAGTTTGCCTAAGGAATAATCGGGGTAAATGAAAAATCTAAATGAAAAAAGAGGGTGTTGCATTAAATCGCAACATCCTCTTTTTTATAACCCCTCAGTACAATGCGGAACTGGAGTTCCGCGCTACGTTATTAATTCAATTTAAAAGGTACAACCAATTGAAATTCAGGAATGGTGGCTTTAAACATTTCACCATCTATCTGTCGGACAAAAAGATAATAGCCATGCATTTTTCCCATTTCGGTAAAAAGATGCGACCATGATACATATTGATGCGAGTCGCCTGCCGCTAAAATAGGCTGATGCCCAATGACCCCTTCACCCTCCACTTCGCGTATCATACCATTAGAATCAATGATATACCAATGCCGCCTCATCAACTGAACGGTGTGTTCACTCAGATTTTGAATGTGGATACGATAAGCGAAGATGTATTTATTTTCAATCGGGCGGCTATATTCCTCCTGATAAAAAGTTTCTACACTTACTTTGATGCCATTTGTAACGATAGTTTCCAAGTTCATAGATATTGGACTTAAATGATTAGACAAATCTAACAAATGCAACAATAAAATTAATACTAAGTTTGAAGAAATTCTAATACTATTTTTTCAGCTTGACCAAGAGCTTTCTCCAAATCATCATTCACGATGATTTTATTGAACCTATTTTCGTAGGTCAACTCTTCCGTAGCGCGAGCGAGGCGTTTGCGAAGGCTTTCAGGTGTTTCGGTTTGACGATTTTTTAAGCGTTCAAAAAGTATTTCTTTTGAAGGCGGCTTTATAAAAATAGATAAAGATTCAGTGGGATAGGCTTTTTGAATATTGGTGGCCCCTTTCACATCCACATCAAAAATAATGCATTTGCCGAGCAACCACAACCTTTCTATTTCCAATTTCAAAGTGCCATAAAACTGATTTTCGTACACTTGTTCGTACTCCAAAAACGCCCCCTCAGTAACAAGGCGCTTAAAATCATCTGTTGAAAAGAAATAATAATCAATGCTGTTTGTTTCGTGAGCTCTTTTCGCCCGATTAGTAGCTGACACAGAGAAAGCCAATTCATCAAATTTATTTAACAAATGATGAACTATCGTCGTTTTGCCAGCACCCGATGGTGCTGTGACTATGATTAACTTATTCATTAAACCAAATTAGCAATTAACTCTTTCATTTTTTCCAATTCATCTTTCATTT
>JAYTON010000456.1:0-30156 GCA_043747725.1 Saprospiraceae bacterium | reverse complement strand
CAACAGAAAGCCATGAAGCCACTCTCAAAGATGCCGATTTAATGTCTTTATCTGAATCAAATGCTGAGCAAAATATAAAAACCAGTTTCGTCCGTCATGCAGGATTGGTCTTGCTGCATCCATTTTTAGTGCCTTTGATGAGTACATTGGGTTTATTGAAACCTGATAAATCCTTTAAAAATAAAAAAACGGCTACCCACGCCATAAGCCTCTTGCACTACCTATCAACAGGCGAAACAGCACCACCTGAATACGATTTAACGCTGCCTAAATTACTCTGCGGCGTCTCTTCAAGAATGCCGATAGATAGATATAAAACATTATCCTCTGCTGAAAAAGAAGAAGCCGATGCGCTTTTACAAGCAGTCATCACACATTGGGGTACATTGGGTCAAGTCAGCAACGACAGCCTCCGACAAGGCTTCCTCCAACGCGATGGCAAACTCAGCCGCCGCGATTCCGATTGGTTGCTGCAAGTCGAAAGTCAAACACTGGATATATTGCTGGACCGTTTGCCCTGGGGCATCGGCATTATAAAATTACCATGGATGGCAAATATGCTTTTTGTAGAATGGCATTGAAAAGTAAAATTAAAACACATAGGCACATAGGACACATAGTTTTTTATGTGTAAACTAGGAAAACTATGTGTCCGTGCCTATGTGTTTTAAAAAAAAATACTCTGTGATACATGAAAACGGCTGAATCAAAAACTTCCTCAACAGCAGCCGCAACAGCTGCTAAAACCCCAACCGCCCCGTTCTTCTCGCAAGAACCGCAGGCGGAATCGGCGTTTTTTGGAGGAGAGAAAGCCGAATCAGAATCCTTTTTCAGCCCCAAAACCATTCAACCCAAACTCACCATCGGCGCACCCAACGACCATTATGAGCAACAAGCCGACGCCGTAGCTGACCAAGTGGTGAAGTCAATAGGTAATAAGCAATCGGTAATTGGTAATGCCACTCCCTCAGTAAATGGGACATCTACAGCCACTTCAACACCTTGTGTTCAAACCAAATGCGACCATTGCGACCATTGCGAACAAGAAGAAAAGCTACAAAAGAAAGATGACATAGAATCCGCTGGTGAACAAATACAAAAGAAACCCATTTTTGATTCCGCTGCCGAGCCGCCACCTGATGATGTCCAGCGCAAAAGTGAAGGAAATACTGAGGGGGTAGCCAGTCCTGATTTCGCCAATCAACTGTCGTCTTCAAAAGGCGGCGGCACAGCCTTACCCGCTGAAACGCAGCAGCAAATGGGCAACGCCATCGGTGCCGACTTCTCAGGTGTCCGCGTACACACAGGCAACGAAGCCGCTAAAATGTCCGAAAACATTGGCGCACAAGCGTTTACGCACGGCAATGATGTGTATTTCAATGAAGGGAAATATAATCCATCGAGTACTGAGGGGTCGCATTTGTTGGCGCATGAGTTGACGCATACGGTGCAGCAGGGAGCAGCGAAGAGTTCTGTTCAGAAGAAAGAGATGATTCAACGTACTTCATCACAGCCATCAACAAATGAATTCATACTTAAAGATGGTACTCGTATTGACCGTACAGATGGTAATAAGCAGATACAAATTCCAGCAATAGAACTTCCAGTTTTTAAGAAACGTCATGAAAAACGTTTCAAGAATGTTTTGGCACTAAGACAAGGTGGTAGAGGGCAAACAAAACAAGGAGAGTTTTGGCGTGAGTCTGTACGTGAATCTGTAAAAAGAATTCTTACTGGTATGTTACCCAAAGCCAAGGCGAGTGGAGGATACGTTGAGGAAGGAAACATTTATTTCTTTAAGACTACAAATAAGAACTCTCAATTTTATCTTTTTGGAACTCCAGAAGAATTAGAGGAATCAGCATTGGTTCCTTTTTGGGATAAAGATGGCCTTGCTCATACTTTTGACATTGATCATATTGTTGAAGATCAACTTGTTAATAAAGATGATGACCCAGTTTTTCAGGGATTAACAGCAGCTGATAAAGCCTCGAACTATGAACTTTTAGATAACACTGCCAACTCATCATCGGGAGCACAAATTCTCCATGAGATAAATCGTAGATTAAGAGCTGCAATAAAACTTTTTTCAGAAGAATTTCCAGCAGAAAAACCACTTACACTTAAAGGATTAAGATATGGATATAAAGTCAATTTTTTATCGAGAACATTTACCCTTGAAACAGAAACTAAAGGAGAACCTAATAATTATTGGTTACATGTAGAAATTAATCAAGGACAACATTTAAAGAAATTACAACCAGTGACAGGAAGGGAACTTCGACTTTTGAATCGTAAGGATAGACCTGTAATATTTACTTCTGGTCAAGGAGGAGAAAGGCGATTTGTTGAAGAGAACAAATTACCTTATAAAAATTGGCTTCCCCGAGTCGATTTAACTGGAATTGAGCTCAATGATAACCCTGCACAAGCGGGTATAGCAGGTTGGATTACAGTTGATGCATATTCTGCAAAGGAAGCTAAAGATGGTGAAATCGTAGGCAAATATGACAATATGCGCTGGCGATTAAAATCAGTTCCAGGGGTTTATGGTGGGGCAATTGATAAGGAATACTTTAAAGAACAATTTGGTCAAACTGCTGGCAAAAGCCTTCGATTGCCAGGATTAAGTCCCATTCAACTCAATAAAGTTGATATCACAAGTCGAGGCATTTTAGCAGAGGGAAAAGTGCTACCCACAATGCCAATAATTAGTAAAGCGGATGTTGATATTATCATTGATGGTCGTAATGTTCGCTTACGCAAACTTTTTGAACTTGGAGAAATCAATATTCCTCGTCCGTTTGAAATTCGTTCCGCCAGTCTTGAAGTTTTCTATGGTAACAAAGGTATTGGAGCAACAGGAGAAATTGATTTTGCAATTGAGAAAGTTGGTAGCGGTAGAATTAGCGCAACGGCCTCTACAAAAGGCGGATTTGAGTTAGAAGGTGAGTTCAACTTTGAAAAAGGCATCTTTGATGAATCACATATTAAAGTGCGGTATGAAAAAAAAGAAGGAGGAGAGCCTGGTAAGTTTTCTTTCACTGGTCATGCCGTAAAAACGCCAAAGAAAGGACACCCAATTAAGAAAGCGCAAGTTGATATAAAGTATGAAAATGGCATTTTGGATGCCATAGGCACAGTAGATGCAGAATTACCAGGTATTAAACAAGGTATAATTCATGTCATTGCCGACCCGAACAACGTGGCTCTATTTGCTGATTTTATTATCGACGATAAGATTCCGGGTGTCAAAGGGGGCACTTTGCACTTTGCTTTTGAAACGAATGGCGATGACTTTAAGATTATGGCAACGGCTAATATCCAAACCAAGTTTTCGGGTATTCCAGATGTGGCTCTTGCGGGGTCGTATGACAGTGCGGGTATCTTCTTGTTCCAAGGGAAAGCCAAATTAAGTAAAGGTAAATTCTCTGGCACAATAGAATTTGGTGTGACGAATCAAGAAGTGGATGCCGAAAGTAAATTAACGGGTAAAAAAGGCAATAAGATCATCGCTTTCGGTACGGGAGAAGTGGAAATGCAGATTAACAAATGGCTGAAAGGTAAAATCGGGGCTAAAATCACGCCTGATGCCAAAGTTATTCTGTTTGGTGCATTGGTGCCTGCTAAACTGATTCCAATTAATGAGAAGCCGTTTGAAAAAGACATCTCAATTGGTGAATTTAGTTTGCCGAAATTTACTTTGTTCGGTATTCCTCATATCGCTGAAGTTTATGTGACCGCTTCGGGCGGCATCAACTTCTATGCGAGCATTGGACCACTCTATTTGAAAGATGCTTATTTAAGTTTTAAAGACCTTGATATTGATGAACCTGAAAAGGCGGTTATTTCGGGCGGTGGTAGCCTCGATATTCCTGCTAAGGCAGGTGTAAGATTGTGGGCTAAAATACAGGCAGGCGTTGGTATTTTAGTGATTGATGTCTCGCTCAACTTAACGGGTTCATTAGCAATTGAAGTTAGTGGTAACATTGGTATCAGGGCTGCTTTCGATTATTCTGTGAATGATGGCTTCAAGATGAAAGACTTGACTGCTTATTTGAAAGCCAAGACCGAACTTATTGCTAAACTAACGGGTGGCGTTTCTGTGGATTTGGATTTATGGATTAAGACAATTAATTTGTACAGTAAAGATTGGGATTTGGGCGAAAAGAGATTCCCATTGGGTCTTGACCTTGATTTGAATTTCCCATTAGGCGTTGATAAAGACAATAATATTCAGCCTGAACTCGATAAGGTAAAATATGCAGAACCTAAATTTGACCAAGATACCATCAAAAAAGGTGCGATGGGCGAAGAAGACAATGAGGCTAAAAAAGCTGAAATAAGAGCACAGGTTAAACGTGATATGCACGATGCGACAAAACCAGATTTTACCCCTACTGCATATAAAGAGGAGATGAAAGTAAAGTATGAGGATACGCCAGAACTTCAAACGTTTGTCCTTCAAACGATTGATGAAGAAGCCCGTCTAATTGAGTACGAAGAGTTTGAGAAATTGAAGGTAAAAATCAAGCAGTTGAACATTCCTTTAAGCAGTAAATTAGGTTTGGCGATAGTCTTTGCAATGTTCAATAAATATATTACTGCGGCAGATGTTCAAGCTTTCAAAGCTGAATTAATTCAAATTGAGGAAGAAAAAAAACTAAAAGAAGAACAAGAAAAACAAGCAGCCGCTCAAGAAGCAGAGCGTGTTAAGCAAGAGAAATTGGCTCAAGAAGAAGCTCAAAAAAAGGAAGCAGCCGCTAAAGCCAAACGAAAAAGCAATAAGCCTAAAAAAGGAGGCAAACCCAAGAACTCGAAAGTCCAAACAAAACTCAAAATCGGTGCACGCAATGACCGCTTCGAGCAAGAAGCCGATGCTGTGGCTGACCAAGTGGTAAAAGGCAATGGGCAAACCACCAACGGCAGTCCGCAAACCGAAATAAACAATAACCCAGCAACAAGCAATCATAGCGAAGTGCAACGCAAACCGATATTTGAAAGCAATGCAGATGTTGCGGATGCGGATGTGCAAATGAAATGCGCGGCTTGCGAAGAAGAAGAGGAAACCGTGCAAAGGTCGGCTGATACTGAGGGGTCGGCTGATAGCACTTTTGAAAGTGGTTTGACTGCTTCAAAAGGTGGCGGCTTATCGTTGCCGACTGATACGCGTCAGAAGATGGAATCGAGCATGGGCGCAGACTTTTCGGGTGTGCGAGTCCATACGGACAGTGAGGCAGCAGAGCTATCCAACAACATTGGTGCACAAGCCTTCACCCATGGAAACGATGTATATTTCAATGATGGCAAATACAACCCTTCCACTACTGAGGGGTCGCATTTATTGGCTCATGAGTTGACCCATACGGTGCAGCAAGGAGCGAGTACCGTTAGGGGTAAATTCATCTCGGCTTCCTCCAATACGCCGATGATTCAACGAAATAATAACGCGGATACAAGATTGCCTTTAGACCAAGCCGAAGCTATTGCCCATGCGAATGCATCAACCGCTCCAATACAAGCCGCTATCGTACTTCTTCAAGCATCGGCTGTTGTCATAGAAAAGAATGCTTTTGACTTCATTACACAACAAGGAATTACTATAAATCCACTTACACCACGACATGATTCTTTAATCGGCACGCCTATTATTAAGTTCTTTATTGGAGCAAATTATGCTCAAATAGTTAATTTACCTGAAACAACGCAGTTTAATATTGATAAAAGAAGAAACACTGTAAACATACGCACCAGAGAAGAAGCAAACGTTGATAACTTATTGACGACAAATCAAATTAAAGAGAGGATTGTACAAGCGGTCAACCAATTCGCTACGCTTTTAGCAACGGGTGCGGCTTCACCGAGTGTTTTTGAGCAATACAGAGCGGAGTTCAATTCTTGGTGGGATTTGATGCCATTCGCTGTCTTATCCAATAATTTTGATTTAGCACTTGATAGCAGAGGTCCTAAAACGACAAAAGCAAGGGCTATTTTTGACAGAATATTAAATGATAATGCGACAATCAAAACCGCTTATGATAGCGGCAAACCGCGTGGCATTAAAGACCGCATTGATACCTACGTGGGTCCTGATAGCCTCAATAACTTAATATCGCCTCGACTTCAAACTTTAAGAGCAGCTTTTTTACCTTTTGCAACACCTGTGCCGACGAGAAAATATAATACTTTCAGAAACGCTATTCAAGCAGCCTCTGCTAATTTGAATGCAGATGATCGCTTGTTTATTTCATCTTCTAATGAATGGCAAAGTTTTATCAATAAGCATGTGACTTCTGTAGCGCAAAGACAGGAAATTGGCAACATTATTCAAACTCCGCCTGCCGCAGTTGTTGTGCCACCTGCTGTCGTTCCACCCGTTGTACCGCCTGTCGTGCCGCCACCTGCAGGCGGAGGAGCTGCGAATCCTCAGCAATTCATAGACTCCATTCATATTGATGCGCCTGTAGCCAATATCGTTGCCAATCAATTGACTGAACAAGTGCCTTTAACGCCAAAAAGTAACATACCTAACCCGAATGTGAATGTTTCGACCCAATTCACTGTGACACCTGCAAACAGAGTACAAGGCAGTAATATTTCACCCATATCTGTCTGGCAGAATGGCGTAGATATGGGTGCTATATTTAATCCTGACATTTCTAACGTCGGTACTGTGGCTATGACAGCCCATCTTGACTTACCCAATGCGCCCGCTGGACTCGCTCCTGCTGCGCCTATTCCTGATGCTCATTTTACGATTCAAGACAATCGTTTGGCAAATGTATTGGCTAATTGGCGAGGTGGTTTTAAGTTCACTGACGGAGGAGGCAAAGCCGTTTTTGCAGCTGGTAGTGTTGTGAGGTATCAAAATGGTTCTCAAAACTTTAGTATCGGCGCTGCGCTGTTAAATGGCTTAACAAATCCAGGTCTTACTTTGGGTGTCAAAGCACGGGTAATGAGAGGGGCTGCCATTATTGCATCCAATGCAAATGCTGAAACATTTCCTTCTGGAGCACTTCATTCAACGCTCATTCCTTTGAATATTACGCCACCCGCAGTTGTACCTGTCGCCGGTGATAATTTATCCATTGATGTGGATTTACTCGATGCAGCTGGAGCTATTGTTGACACAAAATCAATACCTTTTACTGTACTACCAGAAGCAATATATCCCGAAGCGCAAGCAACTGCCGCCGCAGTGGCAGATAATGCACATTTTCACGATGCGAGTGCAGCAGGATTATTAGGAAAAATGATAGCAGCCGGTGGCAATGCAGCTCGGGTAGCTTCTGCCATACAAAGCGGCATGTTGACTTTAGTGCCACTCACCATTAGACATGATTCGGCAGCCTTCGTCAGACGTAAATTGGGGGGACCTGATCCATCAAAAGTTGGGTACTTCGCAGGAACGAGTTATATATCTCTCACTGGAGATAATAGTTTTGTTGATGTAGCAGGAGCCGCTGCTATGTCCATGCCTGCAGGTTCTTCGATTGCTCATATTGGTCGTAGATTAATAGTTGCTAATCGCACAACAGATGTCCTTGCTGGTACTCAAAGAGCAGATGATGTACTGATCATGTTGATTGTCCATGAAGCTGTTCATGCTTTAGATACAAGAGACAATAGTACTTTAGAAAAATATAAAACTGAATTTAGAGCCTATTGGATGGATGGTAGATTTGGTCCTCCTTTCCAATCAGCTTGCCCGGCTCCGCCCAATGGATGCAGAGAAGCTCGATTTGACCCCACAATCCCTCTGCCAGGACCTAAATCTCCTCGGGCTAAAGCGATATTTGACCATTTGTATGGTTCTGTGACTTATCCGTTTGTTAAGCCCGCTTATGATAATAATGAAGCTGGATTTAGAACAGAAGTTGACAACTATTTGATACCTGATGGAATCAATTTGCTCGTCTCTGAAAGACTTGAAGTATTAAGAGGTGTTATTGAAAGTTTCTTAGGTTTAAGATTTAATGCTTTAAGAAATAGGGTGCAAGCTTTTATGGGTGCAGTTGCTCCTGCTCCAGCACAAGGCGTTTTAGATGCTGAAGAAAGGGCTTTTATCGCAAACAGCAGAGCTTGGAGAGCACTTTTGGATAGAAAAATCAGTTCGCGCACGAATAGAACCCTCTTAAAAACAGATTTAGGAATACCTCAATAATAGAATATGGCATTACAAAAATATACAATCAAAGATTTGGGTATTTCAATAGAGTTCTCTGACGATTTACCTATACTCGAATGGCAAGATCTTGAGATGCACGGCATTTATCAACCTGTTGATGATGGTCAAGCAATCGTTTTTATAAGATATGGCAAGCACGAAACGCTTGAAAACTTTGTCTCTTTCCTTGGCGATGCTGTCAACCAAGTATTGGCAAAGCCAATTGAAAAAATAAAATATTTAGGGCATATTGTACAATGTCAAGAATTTATTTTGTTCCGGTCTGATGATTCAATTAAAAATATGGATAATTTTAATAAACAAAAGAAAAATGGCGGCATCTCACATGAAATAAATATCTTAGTCATTGGTTTATATATGTTTTCCAAGCCAATTCTCGTGGGTTATAGACTACCCGAAGAATTGAAGGTGCAGTATCTTTCTATTTTTATGAAGATAGTGTTAAGCGTTCAAAAAATTTAGTCTTATTCTTTTAATTGTTAAAACTATTTTTCGAGTAATTTAAAATAAAAACCAATGCCAATCATCTCCATCGCCATACAAAAAGGCGGCTCGGGCAAAACCACCACCGCTATCAATCTCGCCGCTGCTTTGCAACTGAGGGGGCAGCGGGTATTGTTGGTAGATATTGACCCACAAGCCAATTTGACTCATGCGTTGGGCTTTGAGCAGGAGCCAGAAAAGCATATCTATCACCTGCTCAAACGGGCAGCAGATGGCGATGATGTGGATATTCATGCTTTTATCCTCACCTCAGCGAGCGGTTTAAAGCTCATTCCTGCGGCTTTAGAGTTGGCTTCGGCAGAAATGGAATTGGTGAGCGTGTATGGGCGCGAGCATTTATTATCGGGGTTGCTGTCTATACTGAGGGGGGTCTATGATGTGATATTGATTGACTGCCCGCCGTCTATTGGTATGCTGACGGTGAATGCTTTGGTGGCGTCGGATGGGGTGTTGATGCCTTTGCAAGCGGAATTTTTGCCATTGAAAGGTTTGAGGAGTTTTATGCGGTCATTTCAAACCATCAAAACGCGGCTCAATCGGCAACTCAACATCATGGGCATCGTCTTAACCCGCTATGATAAGCATAAGGAAATGAATCGCCGATTGCTCCAAGAATTGATTGATGAGTTCGGCGAGACCGTTTTTACCACGCATATTCGCACCAATATTGCCATCGCCAAAGCCCAAGAGAAGGGACTGGATATTTTCACCTTCGATAAAAAGTCCAACGGTGCGGCTGATTATGCCGCTTTGGCTGATGAGTTGTTGGAACGGCTGGGGAAGAATATGTGACGTTTTCCCCCTAACCCCCAAGGGGGAACACTTTGTGAAGCATCATAAAATTAGCTTCAAATGTTGAAGTATTTCCAAAAAGTTCCCCCTTGGGGGTTAGGGGGAAAACGAAAATAGAAGCTCCCAAATTTCAATTATTCAAAGATATTTTTTTAACACCACCAAAATATAAAATCATGGAAAGTTCTCGCCGTTCACGTCGCCACCGCAATCCCAAAACCCAAGAACCACCACAAGCGGAACAACAGCAACAACCGTTTTTCTCTAAAACGCCCGTTGGATCACCTGTACAGACCAAACCTGAATCGACATTCTTTCAAGCTAAATTGACGGTTGGCGCACCCAATGATGCTTACGAGCGCGAAGCCGATGCTGTCGCTGATAAGGTGGTCAATCAAAACCAAAAATCATCAAATGCCTTACCGAATGCAACCTCACAGGCGATTCAAAAACAGGAAATTAGCTCCGTACAACGACTTGCCACACCCGAAGAAGATAAAATGCCTGCCACCAATGACGGACGTATGGCAGAAGATAAAAAAATACAAGAGAAACCTATACAAATGAAGGATAAAAAAGAAGAGGAGAAGCCCGTGCAGAAAGCAGATAAAAAGGAAGAAGAAAAGCCCCTACAGAAAGCAGATAAAAAAGAAGAGGAGAAGCCCGTACAGAGAGCAGATAAAAAGGAGGAAGAGAAGAAGCCTGTGCAGAAAGCAGATAAAAAAGAAGAGGAAAAGCCCGTACAGAAAATGGGCGGCATGGAGGAAGAAGAACCGATTCAAGCCAAATCAAACGGGGCAACGGAAGCTTCGGCTCATACAAGTCAGCAACTCGCTCAGCAAAAAGACAAGGGAAAGCCCCTACCCCGCTCCGTCAGAACTGAAATGGAACAAGGCATCGGAGCAGATTTCAGTCAAGTGCAAGTGCATACAGATTCGGAAGCGGTTGAAATGAATGAAGATTTGAATGCCCAAGCCTTTACACACGGGCGCCATGTGTATTTCAACAATAGTAAATACAACCCCGATACCACTGAAGGCAAACACCTCTTGGCGCATGAACTGACGCACGTGGTGCAGCAAAATGAAGCACCGCGCATTCAACGGCAACCAGCACCTAAGCAAGCCGCGCCCCAAGTAGCTTTGCGCGGACATACCGATGCGGATTACTCCAATAATGGGTATTCAACGCGGAATGAGAAATCCAAAAAGAGCAAAGATTGCGTCGGTTGCACTAAAAAGAACCCTTGTTTTCATATTACTGGTGATTTGGTGTCAACGTTTCAAGTGACTACCAAAGTGACTTTGCCCGATGCCGATTCTTTTCCAGGGCTCACGGAATGTCAAAAGGATATTGTCCGCGATGCTATCAAAACCGTTTTGAAGCCGCACGAAGCCCAACATGTGGCTGCTTTCGAGACCTACAACGGTCAGGTTATCACGCCTTTTGATTTTACAGTTTGTTACAGTGAATACAGTGCAAAGGTGAAAGAATTGCATAAAACAGTGGAAGCTGTTCGCCGGGCGGCTGCTCAAGGGGCGAGCGATGCATTGGATAATCCGCCATTTGTATTTCATCCTAATTTGACTTGTTGATTTTTTTCGGTTAGACTTTAGATGATAGATAATTAGATGATAGATAATGGCAAAACTCAATCAACAAACCTCTACGGATAATTTACCGCATATCATCCATGGCTATCTGCGCTATTTAGCAGGGGTCATAACCACGCGGCTAAAAATAACTTTTGGTCAAGCGGCAATACCGCTTGAAGATATACCTTTGCTCAATTTCTCAGCGTCCAACCACCCCCTCAGTATTTTCATCCAAAATAATGATTTGACGACCGATGAAACCCTGACGTTGCTCATCGCCCTCGCACCGCACGTGCAAGCTGACTTTTTTGACAGCGTCATTCAATCCTTTTTTGAAAAACCGACTGACTTTTTACCCATCGGCGGTGTACGTGGCAAGCAATTTAGAGGCGTATTACCTACGGGAGAAACGGTTTTGTTTGTCTTGGCTGGCAATGATTTAGAGAAGCGATTTAAAGTGCAAATGCTTTTTAGCGAAGCACATATATTTCATCAAAAACAAGTCTTATCGCTTGAAGAAGCACCGCAAGGCGAACCCCTCAGTGCAGGTAGACTTATCATGGCGACAGAGTATATCGAGTTATTCACTGTTGGCACTATCTCAAAACCCCGTTTTACGACCAGTTTTCCCGCAGAACGCCTTCAAACAGCGATGGATTGGGAAAATCTGGTACTGCCTTCAATAACGCATCAAGAAGTGCAAGAGCTTCTGATATGGCTTGAACATGGTGACACCCTAATGCAAGACTGGGGCATGAGCCGCTTCATCAAACCCGGCTATCGCGCGCTGTTTCACGGTCCGCCGGGTACGGGCAAAACACTCACAGCAGCCTTGATGGGCAAAATAACAGAGCGAGATGTTTACCGCATCGACCTCTCCATGATTATCTCCAAATTCATTGGCGAGACTGAGAAAAACCTCGCGAACCTATTCGACCGCGCTGAAAACAAGGATTGGATATTATTTTTTGATGAAGCCGATGCTCTATTTGGTAAGCGCACAGGCGTCCGCGATGCCCATGATCGGTATGCGAATCAAGAAGTCTCCTATTTGTTGCAACGCGTGGAGACGTACAACGGGCTGGTGATTTTGGCGTCTAATTTCAAAACCAATATTGATGATGCTTTTATCCGCCGTTTTCAATCTATCATCCATTTTCCAATACCACGAGTCGGCGAGCGATTGAAACTTTGGCAGAATACTTTTCCAGCCACCGTTCAATTGGCTGCAGATATTAACTTGAAAAATATGGCTGAAAAATATGAACTCACAGGTGCCTCAATTGTGAATATCGTTCAGTTCTGCTGTTTGCGCGCGCTTGAGAGACGTAATAAAATCATTACTTCGCACGATATACGCGATGGTGTCGCCAAAGAATTTGGAAAAGAGGGTAAAATATTTTCATAGAATTAAAGTTATAATTCAGTTAAAATAAGGTGATAATGAAGTTAATATAACTTCATTATCACCTTATTTTAACTTTACAACAACCTTATTTCAAAGTCATTAAGGCATCCAAAGCTATTTCTAACTGTTGAAGATTCTTGCGGAAAATTTCATTAATAGGTTCAAATTGAGCGGCATGCAGTTCTTCCATTTTGACTTTTAAAAGATTGGATGCCATGCCATTGTTGTTGAAAATGGTCGTGGGCGACAAATTGGTCGGGAAAATAGTAGATTTTAAAGTGCCTGATTTTTCTCTCACAGCTTCATACAAGAGCGCGAACCCCTCAGTATCCGACATGATTTTCTCATAAATTGGCTGTTTAGCTGCTTGCCGCTGATTTTTAATTTCTTTTATGTGGGCTTCTAATTGCTTGATTTGAGCAGGTTTGTTATCGGCTTTCGGCTTGGGGGCAGCAGAAGTAACAGTTGTTTTGCCAGCAGTACCTTCTCTCCAATCTTCTTGAATGGCTTTTATGAAAAATCCGACTTGATTGCGCGGAGTGCCTTTGTTGACTTGCTGACAGAAGGCTAATTTTTCAAGATAATAGACTTCCAACGCATTGTTGCAGCGTAAAATAGCTTGTTCTCGCTGCTTTTCATCCAAAATAATGCTAAAACCTTTGGAAGTATATTTCTTCAAAGCGTCGGTTTTCAAACCCCATTGCGTCAGTTTTTGAAGCGTTTCGGCAGAGAAAAGAGGGATTGCTTCCGCTTGAATAGGCATTGGTAAAGCTTCGACAATCTCATCATCTGCAACAATCGGACTATTGGTGAAAATAGTGAATTTGAGGGCGGTTACCTTTCGAGCAGTCTTTATTTCTACATAATCAAAATCAATATCGGTATTTGACACCAAATCGCGCTTGGCGATGGTCAGCACTTTATCTTTAAAATTGCCATAAAACTCATAATTTGACCCTAAAAGCAATTGCAAAGTCGCTAAATCAAACGTGCGGTGTCCGATGCTGCGATATTGACAAAGCAATTCGTACAAGCGGATGGAATAGGCGCTACGGAGTCGAGCGATGTAATTCAACGGATAACGTGTAAAATTTCGCTTCAGAGCCAATAAATATGGTTTGAGTAACAAAGACACCTCAAAAGTAACCGTGCGTGCCGCAGCGTCAATTTCATAGCCCGCGACGAAATACGCCGTAGTGACTTTTTCGCCCGATTTGATGACAATCGGCTCTTGATTCAGCTTTTCGGCGATGTCTTTGATTTCGGGGTAAAAATTGCCCCACGCCGCGTTTTCTTTGAAGCCTAAAAACGCTTTGAGGGTACTGATGGGCACTGTGTAGAGTTTCAAATCGTTGTCATCGGGGCTAATAAGCGATAGGATAAATCGGGCTACTTTGTGCGCCCGAGTGGTCAACTCTGGTGAATAAGAAGCCTCAACTAATTCATTCGATTGTACAACAACGAATTTATTGGTCTCGTTGGTCAGCAAAAACATGGTAGAATAGAGGATAAAAAAGGTGAATTATTCTAAAAACAATCCGCCAAACCTACTGAATTATAACCTTTTTAAAAAAAAGTTATGGGATTATTTTAAAAAAAAATGCTGTTTTTCTTTAAAAACGGCTGTTTTCGTACTGAAAAAGTTATGGTTGGAGAAAATTGAGGCTTTTTTAAGAAAATACTGAAGGGATGCCTGACAAGAATAAGTTATAGTTGAGAGAATGCTCCCTACTGAAAAAGTTATAGTTGGGATTGTTTTAATTATTTAAATTGGCATAAATATTAAAAATATAAGCTTTTTTCCCTGAAAAAGGAGCAGGAACTACTAAAACCTTCTGAATGGCGATTAATTAGGTATCTTTTGAAAAGCCTGTACTGAAAGAGTTATAGATAGTCGTTTTTGCGTACTGAAAAAGTTATAACAGCTACTGAAAAAGTTATAACAGCTACTGAAAAAGTTATATTTAGATTCATAACTAATTGATAATCAATACATTACGAAGGTCTAAAACAAGATAAAAGATTTATTAAAACAAGAACAACAACAAGCCACTCATTTGCTGTTGATGCTTTTTACCTAAAAAGAAGAGTTATATTTTTTAAAAATGAGTTTATTCAAGATAAAACATAAGATTTTTATCAAAACAAGCTCTCCCGGGTACTGAAAAAGTTATAGTTAACTCAATTTGATGCCTCCTCTCCTACTCTTTTGTTACTATAACCTCACTTTTTATGTGTACTGAAAAAGTTATAGTTGATTGGCAATGCCCTACCTTTTGTATTATGCTTCGATGTGCTAAAATATGGCTATAACTTTTAATTTTAATCAAAAATTTATTCATTTTCAAAAACTTTTATACTTTTGCCATGACCTTATTTAAAGGTTAAAAAATAGTTAATTTGACCTTGGTTTAAGTTCGATTTAAAGTTATTATAAACTTAAAATGATATGATTTATACAGTAGGAGGTATTAAAGGCGGCTCGGGCAAAACCACCATTGCCACAAACTTGGCGGTGATGCTCCACAGCAAAGGTCGGGATGTGCTTTTTGTGGATGCTGATGATCAAGAAACCGCCACGGACTTTACCCATTGGCGCAATGAAACATTGCCCAGCGGCTCAGGATACACCGCTATTCAGTTGGCAAACAACGCCGTGCGTACCGAAATTCTCAAACTGAGGGATAAATACGACGACATCGTAATTGATACAGGCGGACGCGATACGACCAGCCAACGGGCAGCTATGACGGTCTCAGACGTGTATATTGCCCCGTTTATACCGCGCTCATTTGATATGTGGACTTTGGAGAAGGTTGTGCGTCTGATAGACGAAATGCGCCACGCCAATCCGCAGTTGAGGGCTTTTGCGGTGTTGAATAAAACCGACTCGCGCGGTTCAGATAATATCGAAGCAAAAGAGTTTTTGACGGAATCGGAAACCATCATATTTTTAGATGCGTCTTTGGGGCATCGAAAATCGTTTGCCAATGCTGCATCAAAAGGCTTAGGCATTATGGAGTATAAACCGACCGATGAAAAGGCAATTAAAGAAATGACCATTCTTTTCGATATTCTGACCCAAGAGAAAGAATAGTCTTTGAATGAAATAGGGTGGGGCAAAGAAAATTATATTATCATTATAAAGTCAAAATAAATTTGCTTTAACTTTATAATGACTTTACTTTAAATTTAAAATAGACTTAAATTATGGCTCTTTCAAAAAAACCTACGCAAAATAAGCCGGCTGTCAGTGAAGATATCGTTGAGGCTCTCATTAATAAAGGTGGTCGCGTGCCGGCTGCCGAACCGAAAAATACAATCATTGCAGTGGCTGAAAAACAACAGAAAAAACTTTTGAAGGGTGGGCAAGTGCCTGTGCAGTTGCGCCTTTCGCCCGATATTTTGGATATGATTGACGGCTTGATTGCCCAGCGGTTGATTCCCATTTCTCGGCATATGTGGTTTATGAATGCTATTGCCGAGCAAATAAAGCGTGAGCAGGAAGGGTAGGAGAGTACTCTATTTATTGAATCTAAAACAGAAAAGACCCTATTCCAATGGCATCTAAACAAACTCTAACTTGGCTTTTCCTATCTTTATCCTTGTTTTTTGCAAGCTTATGTGCTGCTCAGAACAAGCCGTTTGATAACAAAACGACCATTATTCCCTTATTGGGCAACACCTTTTTTAGCAATTATGCGAAAAGTGGCGTCAAATTGTCGAAAGCGGGTATTGAAAACTGGACAGACCCCTCAGTATTAACCACGATTTATGTCCGTTTTTTAGAAAAAGGACGCTATCCGATGTCGCTGACTGCAAAATCCGCTTCAAAAACGACTCTCCATGTGAGTATGAATGGGCTAAACAAAACCATTGAGGTTAAAAATAAGGCGTGGAAAAAATACCCATTGGGCAGTATTGAGGTGGTAGATACGGGCTATATGGCTATTATTTTAAAAGGTGTAAAGAAAGCAGGGGCAAATTTTGCTGACATCCAATCATTGGAAATAGGTATGGAACGCGATAAATTGCAATTCGTCGGCGATGATTTTTACTTTGGTCGGCGAGGTCCCTCAGTACATTTGTCCTACCAAATGCCGCCGAATAAAAGCATCGAATGGTTTTATAATGAAGTGACGATACCCAAAGGCAAGGACGAAATAGGGTCGTATTATATGGCGAATGGTTTTAAAGAAGGCTATTTTGGGATTCAAGTGAATAGCGAAACCGAACGCCGTATTTTGTTTTCCGTTTGGAGTCCTTTCACAACCGACGACCCCAAATCTATACCCGATTCGCTTAAAATAGTGTTGCTGCGGAAAGGTAAAAATACCCACATAGGCGAGTTTGGCAACGAAGGTTCAGGCGGTCAAAGCTATTTAAAGTTCAATTGGAAAGGCGATATTACCTATCGATTTTTAACCCAAGTAAAGCCGACAGACAATAATTCAACCATTTATACAGCCTATTTTTATGATACTGAAGCCCAAAAATGGCTGCTCATCGCCTCCTTCAAGCGACCCGCTACCCACACTTGGTACACCCAACCGCATTCATTTTTAGAAAATTTTGAACCCGAACGAGGTACCCTCAATCGCAAAGGTTTCTACAACAACCAATGGGTCTGCGAAACTTCCGAAGGGAAATTTGTCACTGCGAGCGGAGCGTGGCAGGAAGGAATATGGACAGAATTAACCACCGCCAAATTTACGAACGATGCGACGGGTAGAAAAAAAGCTCGCATGGATTTCAAGGGTGGCGTAGAAAACAACCAATTCTTTCTAAGCAATTGCGGTTTTTTTTCAGATTATACCTTACCGAATACCTTTTTTGAGAGAAAACCGATGGGGGAGAAGCCGGTTATTGATTTTAATGCTTTGCCGAAGGAAAAGACATTTTCATTAAAATTTGAAATGAATTTTCGAGGAAAATACTGAGGGGTAGCTTACCAATTTAAAAATTCGTTATTTTTGAGTTTATTCAAAAACAATAATATTTTAAAGGTGACGCCCTCGACACCTTTAAAAATGAGGTTTTTAAGAAAAAGAAAATATGAATATTATGCAATGAAAATCAAACTACTCATCTCAATAATCGCCCTAATCACAGTTTTAGGCACTTGGTATGCCTGCCATACTGAGGGGGGGAATAATGCCATCCCCGACAAAGTGAGCTACAATTTTCACGTCCGTCCCATCCTGTCGGATAAGTGTTTTGCCTGTCATGGACCCGATAAAAATAAGCGGAAGGCGGATTTTCGATTGGATATTGAGGAATTTGCTTTTGCTCCTTTGAAAGAGACTAAGGGGGCATTTGCCATCGTGCGAGGCAAGCCTGAGGAGTCGGAAATGTATAAGCGCATCATCTCCAAAGACCCTAATTATCAGATGCCTTCTGCTGAGTCACATTTGGGTTTATTGACTGAAAATGAAATAAAAATCCTTGAACGCTGGATAAAACAAGGGGCGAAATACGAAAAACACTGGGCATTTATCAAGCCTGAAAAAGCGGTTTTACCTAAAATAAAGGATTCAAAATGGGCGAAAAATGAGATTGATTATTTCACTCAATCTAAAATGACTGAACATGGTTTATCGCCCAATGAAGAAGCCGATAAAGAGCATTTATTGAAACGGGCCGCTTTAGATTTGACTGGTTTGCTGCCGCCGCTTGAATTAATGGAAGAATTGAGGGCAGATAATAGCCCAAATGCCTACGAAAAAGCCCTTGATAAACTTTTAGCGACCCCTCAGTATGGAGAGAAAATGGAGGTGTATTGGCTCGATGTGGCGCGTTATTCGGATAGTTATGGTTATCAAGACGACAATATTCGGACGCAATGGGCTTGGCGCGATTGGGTGATTCATGCCTTCAATAAAAATATGCCTTACGACCAATTCCTCACTTGGCAATTAGCGGGCGATATGCTGCCCGATTCGAACAAAGAAGCCATCCTCGCAACGGCATTTTTACGCAATCATAAATACACGGAAGAGGGCGGTATTATCCCTGAAGAATACCGAATTGAGTATATTTTAGATAAAACCAAGACATTTTCTAAGGTCATTTTAGGGTTAACGGCTGAATGCGCTCAATGTCACGACCATAAATATGACCCCATTTCTCAAAAGGATTATTATCAACTTTTTGCCTTTTTTAACAACAGTAAAGAGAGCGGTTTTGAAGGCGACGTGAGCCAATCCAAACCGGCTAAAAACCCTAAATTGACCCTCACCGATGCTGAAATAAAGAGCATTTTGAGCTTCATCAATAAAAAAGATACAGGCGTTTTGACAGTGTCGGTCATGGGTGAATTGAATGGCAAACGCGATACGCCTCGTATGACCTACATACTCAAGCGTGGCGCGTACGACAAACATGGTGATTCCGTAAAAGCGATGGCACTCACGGCTGTTTTACCTTTTGATACCTTGAAACTGGAGCGCAATCGGCTGGGTTTGGCACAATGGACAGTCGATAAAAATAATCCTTTGACAGCACGGGTATTTGTCAATCAACTGTGGCAAGAGTTTTTTGGTGTTGGCATTGTCAAAACTACGGGTGATTTTGGAATGCAAGGCAATTTGCCCACGCATCCTGAGCTTTTAGATTGGCTTGCCGTTGATTTTATGGAGCATAATTGGGATATAAAACGGCTCATCAAGCAGATTTTAAGTTCCGCCACCTATCGCCAATCCGCCAAAGTAACGGATAAACATTTGGCTATTGACCCTGAAAATATCTATTTATCGAGGTATCCGCGCACGAGGGTAAAGGCGGAATTTGTGAGAGATATTGTGTTGGGCAGCAGTGGTTTATTGATAAAAGACATCGGCGGACCGAGTGTGAAACCTTATCAACCCAAAGGTTTATGGGAGCGGGCAACCTCTGACAGGGGCGTTTTAGCCAAATATGAAGTGGATGAAGGCGAAGCCCTCTATCGGCGTGGCATGTACACGTTCATCAAATTGACCGTCCCACCGCCTTCAATGATACTCTTTGACGCCAGCAACCGCGACCAATGCGAGGTCAAACGCTCGCGCACCAACACACCCTTGCAAGCCCTCATCATGCTCAATGACCCCTCAGTATTGGAGGCTTCCAGAGCCTTTGCCCAACGCCTTTTGACCGAGTCAACAGGTATAGAAGATAAAATTGACAAGGCTTTCCGCACCATTATTTGCCGAAAAGCCTCTTCAAAAGAGCAGAGTATTTTAGCAGAATACTTCAATGAGCAATTGGTTTTGTTTAAAAATAAAAAATTGGATGCTGTTAAAACCTTGTCTATCGGTGCATCGCCTATTAATAAACAGGTGGATTTGGCTATGTCGGCAGCTTTGATGAAAGTGGTGAGTACGATTTATAATATGGATGAGGCGATAACGAAAACGTAATTTTTAATTAAGTTCAATGAGTATAAAAGCAGCATAGCTGCGACATTATTGTAGCCGAGGGTGACAACCCTCGGACAAGAGAATACCCTTTTGAAGAGCCACATCGTGGCGGCATTTTTATATGTCATTTAATAATGTCGCCACTATCGTGGCTTTTGAAACGCTTTTGTATTATTTTCGAGGGTTGTCACCCTCGGCTACAAGAATGCCGCCACGATGTGGCTTTACTGAGGGGTGTTATCTTACCGAGGGTTTTCACCCTTGGCTACAAGAATGCCGCCACGATGTGGCTATACTGAGGGGTATTCTCTTACCGAGGGTTGTCACCCTCGGCTACAAAAATGCCGCAGCTATGCTGCTTTGGATTCTGTAAAATCGTTATTGTTTTAAAAATATTTCAACACATGCAAAAAGAAATATTAGAACACGGTCTCAACTTCAACCGCCGAAAGTTTCTTTCAAAACTCGGTATTGGTATCGGTAGTGCAGCCTTAGGTTCGCTGTTGATACCCGATTTGTTTGGGAGTAAAGAAGAGGCGATCATGGCAGGTTTGCCGCATTTTGCACCGAAGGCGAAACGCATTATTTACTTGTTTCAAAACGGCGCACCTTCGCAATTGGATTTGTTTGATTACAAACCTAAATTGAATGACATGCATGGTCAAGACTTGCCCGAATCCATCCGAAATGGACAACGACTGACGGGTATGACCGCTAATCAGACTAAATTTCCTTTGGCAGGGTCTATTTTTAAATTCAATCAATATGGTGAACATGGCACTTGGCTGAGCGAATTATTGCCTTATACTTCTAAAATCGTGAATGATTTATGTGTTATCAAAACCATTCATACCGAAGCCATTAACCACGATCCGGCGTTGACATTTTTCCAAACGGGCGCGCAAGTGGGCAATAGACCGAGCATGGGGTCGTGGTTGAGCTATGGTTTGGGCAGTGAAAATAAAAATTTACCCGCCTTTTGTGTTTTATTGTCCAAAGGAAAAGGCAACGGTCAAGGCGTTTATTCCAAGCTGTGGACAAATGGCTTTTTGGATTCGACGCATCAAGGCGTGCAGTTCAGCAGCGGCGACAACCCTGTTTTGTACCACAATAATCCTGATGCGATTGATAAAGAAGACCGCCGCAAAATGCTCGATCGCGTAGCCAGCCTCAATCAAGAGAGTTATCAAGAATTTGGCGACCCCGAAATCCAAGCCAAGATTCAACAATACGAAATGGCTTTCCGAATGCAAACAGCTGTGCCCGAAGTGACTGACATCAGCAACGAACCGAAAGACATTATAAAACTTTACGGACCCGATTGCCTTGTGCCCGGTACGTACGCTGCGAATTGCCTTTTGGCGCGTAAACTCTCTGAAAATGGGGTGCGTTTTGTACAACTCTATCATCAAGGCTGGGATGCACATGACAACTTACCCAATCAAATCAGAGGACAAGCGATGGATACTGACCAAGCCTCCGCTGCCTTAATTACCGACCTCAAACAACGCGGTCTTTTGGATGAAACTCTTGTGATTTGGGGTGGTGAGTTTGGTCGCACCAACTACTGTCAAGGTGCGCTCACCAAAGACAGTTATGGCAGAGACCATCATCCGCGTTGCTTCACTATTTGGATGGCAGGCGGTGGTATCAAGCCCGGCGTGTATGGCGAAACGGATGAATTTGGCTATAATATCACTGAAAACCCAGTCCATATCAATGATTTTCATGCCACTGCCCTACATTTAATGGGGCTTGATCATGAAAAATTGACGTATAAACATTTGGGTCGGCGGTATCGATTGACGGATGTGGCGGGGAATGTGGTGAAGGGGATTTTAGCGTAAATCGTTTTTAAATTTAAAAATAAATTAATATATAATGGAAAATAAATTTTAAAAAATTAAAGACTTAATTGCTAAAAATGAATTAGTAAAAGCTATTGAGTTATTGAATATGCTAGCAACCGAAGATAAGCATATAAATTATTTAGTGATGCAGTCCGCCAGATATTATGAGTTAGAAAAAGCAATACACCTTAATATTTTAGAATGGGAAAAGGTAAAAATAGAGAAGTCTCAAATTCGCTTAGCTATACTCAATCTAATAGATGAATTAGATGCAGAAGAAAAAGAAGAGCAAAAATTTATTTTTGAATCAGATGGTACTAAAAGATCTTTTATTCAAGGTTCATATAAAATGGCTACCCGTGTAAAATACTTGGAGGATTTTGAAATTGATATACCTGTTGTATTTAACAACTTACAACTTGAAGGATTAGTATTGAGGTTTCTAAAAGTCTTTGATAAATGGTACTTTTCTCCATTGAGAATAAAAGATTGGGGTAGCATACAAGATGGGTTTGAAAATTTAAAAAATTATTCATCAAAAGAAATAACGGCTGTTTTGCTTAATTTAAACAAACAAAAGAAGGTAAAATCAACAATGAGCAAAAAAGGAAATCCTATCTATAAAATTATTTAATCTTACATCATTAAAAGAAAAGACTTTATAAAACCACCTCTTTCAGTTTGCTTAGCGCAATGCTATCCCTCAGTATTTAGCCAAAAACGAAGTTGTTTTAGGGCAGAACAATAAACGCTACAAAATAAATATTTATTAAAATGAACAAAACGAAAAACATCACCTACAACTTCACTTTCGCCCTCAACTGCCCACTCGTTTTTCTCATTCTCTTTGGCAAGGCGTTGCCGATACCTACATGGCTGCAAGTGGTAGGTAGAATGCACCCTTTATTGCTGCATTTTCCGATTGTTTTATTGATTATTGCTGCCGTTTGGGAGGGGTTTGTTTCTCGAAATGTCACTGCGAGCGGAGCGCGGCAGGAGGAGGTAGCTAAACATGAAATGGGCGATTGGATTCTGCTATCCGCAGCATTGACCGCTGCTATTTCAGCAGTCATGGGCTTATTTTTATCGCAAGAAGAAGGCTATAATGCAGAAGCGATTGCTTGGCATAAATGGACAGGTGTAGCAGTTTCTTTAACGTCTTTCACTTGGTTTACTTTGAGAAATAGCCTGCGAGAAACAAGGGGATTATCATTAATGGCAAGTGCCATCAGCCTTGTCGCCGTTGTTTTAGCAGGGCATCAAGGGGCGAATATTACGCATGGCGAAGGGTTTTTAACTGCGCCTTTAAATCCTAAAAATGCGAGCAGTGAAGTGTCGTTAGAAAATGCTGTTGTGTTCAAGGATATGGTGAGACCTATTTTAGAGAAAAAATGTATGGGCTGCCATAATAGTCAAAAAGCGAAGGGCGATTTGATTATGGAAACGCAAGAGTTGCTTTTAAAAGGTGGTAAAAATGGCAAATTATGGGATTTGACGACGGTGGATTTGGGCTTGATGATGCAGCGTGTTCATTTACCGTTGGATGAGAAAAAGCACATGCCACCGATTGGCAAACCGCAATTGACGGATGAAGAACGCGCTATTTTATTTCATTGGATTAAAAATGGGGCTGATTTTAATAAAAAAGTAACCGAATTAAAGGATACCGATACTTTACGCATATTGGCAAACCGCGTTTTAAAAACGAGTAAAACTGAAAATTATACCTTCCAAGCAGCAGATGAAAACACGATAAAAAAGCTCAATAATAACTATCGGGTCATCACGCCTTTGGCTTTAAATTCTCCTGCATTGAGCGTAGAATTTTTCGCTGCATCTATATTTAAACAGGCGCATTTGAAGGAGTTGGAAAGCCTAAAAGAGCAGATTGTGCATTTAAATTTGAGCAAAATGCCTGTTCAAGATGAAGATTTAAAGAGCATTTCAAGTTTTAAAAATTTACGAAAACTCAATTTGTCTTTCACTCAAATCATTGGTGCGACTTTGAGTGAGTTAAAAAATCTCAATGAGTTACATGAATTATCGCTATCGGGTACGGGCGTTAAAACAACCGATTTAGAGGTATTAAAAGGGATGCCGCATTTGTCCACCTTGCATATTTGGAATACCGCCATTGCGCAAAAAGATTTAGCGACTTTAAAAACTCAATTGCCCAATATTTATATCGAAAGTGGTTTCAATGGCGATACGGTGATTGCTAAATTAAGCCCACCGTTTTTGAAAGATGATGAGATTCAGATTTTTCATAAAGACACTTTTATTGAACTAAGGCACTATGTAAAAGGTGCCGTTATCCGTTACACTTTGGACGGCTCTGACCCCGACAGCCTCAAATCGCCCATTTATGAAAAAGGCATTACCCTTGAAAAATCGACTATTTTGAAAGCCAAAGCCTTTTTACCCGATTGGATCAGCAGCGATACATTGATTCAACAATATTACAAAGCGGGTTTTATTCCTGATTCTGTTCGGCTGGTACATGCCCCCAATTCCAAGTATTCAGGCAAAGGAAAAGTGCTTTTTGATGATAAAAAAGGCGATTTGGCTAATAAAAGCAGCAAATGGTTGGGTTTTGATAGCACTTATTTAGAAGCGTATCTTTATTTTAATGCGCCGATTACGGTTTCAAAAGTCACTTTTAGTGGCATGGTGGATATAGGCGGCTATATTATGCCACCGCAATTATTAGAAATTTGGGGCGGCAACAATCCTACAAAATTGACTTTATTAAAAACGCTGAATCCAACTCAACCTACCAAAATGGCTTCCGGCACTTTAAAAGGTTTTGATGGCGATTTTAAACCAGCCCAAGTCAGTGTTTTAAAACTCGTTGGCAAGCCTGTGCCTAAATTGCCTTCGTGGCATCCGGGCAAAGGGAAAAGAGCTTGGTTTTTTATTGATGAAGTGTTTTTGAATTAGAACTTACTTTCACCTCCTTTTTCACCATAAAAAATAATTCATGTCATAAAATCATCCCTGAAATTTTCAAAGAAGTGCTCAATACCAGCAGTACAAAAAGCACATCATTTGGCTTAAACGGCACTCGTTCGCCATTGACAAAGAACGTACCCGACCCCCTCAGTATCACATACAATTCGTCCTGTTCATGCGGCATTTGCGGGTCAATTTTATCGGGTTTGTACAGTTCCACGCTCATAGTTCCATGCGCCATGCCCGTTATGAAATGCTTTCCTTCGGGCGTGGGTAGGAGGGGAGTGAGTTCTTCGAGGGTGAGTTTATATACCATCGCTCAATTTAGCAGTTAATAAATACAGATTTGCCCTTGCCCTACAGGTTGTACAGACGCTATAACAGAGTCTTTCATATCAGCGTCATATAATTTTTCCAAACTCCAACCTACCAAATCCACTGCTGCCAAACAGCCTGCAGCTGTTCCAATATTGCCATGAGTGACCAAATGCGTGTCATCTAAAACTTGTACACCCATATCGCGAAGTGTTTCCATAGCTGTTGGATAAGTGGTAGCGGATAAGCCATTTAATAAGCCTAATCTTGCTAATATCAAGGCACCCGAACACATAGAACAGATGATTTGCTTATCAGAATTGAGTTGAAAAAGATTCAAATACTCCTCATTTTTATATAAAGCTCGTGTACCGGGTCCACTGGAAAAAAAGACAATATCAGCGTCTTTACAATCCTCGATAGTGCCGTGCATTTTTAATTCGATACCACAAACAGAGGTATGCATCGTTTCTGTTCCGACTATCTTGACTTGAAAATTTTTATCTTTCAAACGAACTCTATTAAACAAATCCCAAGGGAGGAAAACATCAACATCTGTAAATTTTTCAAAGGCAACTATTGCTACTTTTTTCATTGATAAGAGATTTTAAATATTGTTTAATGGTGCAAAAGTAAAAATATTTAGCCCTGTTTTTAAAAACATTTTAACTGCTTAACTCTATTTCTAATATACTTTTACTGAGGGGGTATAACTCAAATTTTAATTTATCTTTATGCTTCAAAATTGAGTTATCGCAGTTACAAAACGGAAAGACAGCGTAAAAGTCCAATAATTGCCTTCATTTTTAATCATTTCAACTAATTTTTTGAAAAATATGCTCTTAAAAGACAAAGTTGTTATCATCACAGGCGGCGGTTCGGGAATAGGGGAGGCGTGCGCTCGACTGTTTGCACAGCATGAAGCCAAAGTGGTTGTGTCGGATATTAATTTGGCTCAAGCTGAAAGGGTGGCGGCAGATATTTCCCAAAACGGCGGCACTGCTATCGCCCTCCAAACCGATGTAACGCAATATGAACAGGTGGAAAATCTTATTAACCAAACCGTAGAGACATTTCAAAAATTAGATGTGCTGGTCAATAATGCAGGCATCGGCGGTAAAAACCAATACAAAACGGCGGAACACACCTTAGATGATTGGCACAATGTCATCGCCGTGAATCAAACGGGCGTTTTTTATGGGATGAAACTCGCCCTTCAACAAATGGTGAAGCAGGGTTTTGGCAATATTGTCAACATCGCTTCATTGGCAGGGTTGAAAGCATCGGGCAATAATTTGTCTTACAGTGCGAGCAAATTCGCCGTAGTCGGCATGACAAAATCGGCTGCTTTAGAATATGCATCCAAACGCATCAGAATTAACGCCGTTTGTCCGGGTTATACGGAGTCTGCTTTGCTCAATCAATTGAAAAATGCGCGGGAGGATATGGAGCAAATATTGGTCAAAATGATTCCTATGAAACGATTTGGCCAACCCGAAGAAATAGCGGAAGCTGTGGTGTGGTTAGCATCCGATAATACGCAATTTATGACGGGGCAGACGATTACAATTGATGGGGGACTTTCGCTTTAGGTAGCCCTTAACCCCCAAAGGGGGAATACTTTTAGGAGTAATCAAGCAATTAAGCTACGATTTTAAAGATTTTTGTAATGTTTTTATCAAATTAGTTCTAATTTTCAAGTACTTCCAATGTGTTCCCCCTTTGGGGGTTAGGGGGCTTGTTTTAATCAAAAAATATGAAAGCCATCTTATGTAAAGCCTACGGACCACCTTCTTCTCTTGTTTTAGAAGACATAGAAAGCCTAAAACCGAAGGAAAAAGAAGTATTAGTGAGCCTGAAAGCGTGCGGTGTGAATTTTCCTGACACCCTAATTATACAGGGTTTGTATCAGTTCAAACCGCCGTTGCCATTTACCCCGGGCAGTGATATTGCAGGCATTGTGAAAGAAGTCGGCTCAGAGGTGAAGCATTTGAAAGTGGGCGATGAGGTGTTTGGATTTGTGCCTTATGGCGGTTTTGCTGAGGAGGTCATCGTGCCTTCTAATGCTTGTTTCCCAAAACCGTCGAGCATGGATTTTCCAACTGCTGCCTCGTTTTTGTTGGCTTATGGCACGTCCTATCATGCTTTGAAAGACCGTGCACAATTAAAAGAAGGCGAAACGCTTTTGGTATTGGGCGCATCGGGTGGAGTCGGTTTGGCGGCTGTGGAGTTGGGTAAATTGATGGGCGCAAAAGTTATTGCAGCGGCATCTTCTGACGATAAATTAACCTTGTGCAAAGAATATGGGGCAGACGAAACGATTAATTATGCCACCGAAGATTTGAAAAATCGCATTAAAGAATTGACGGATGGCAAGGGTGTAGATGTCGTTTATGACCCCGTCGGCGGCAACTATTCAGAGGCGGCTTTGCGGTCAATGGCTTGGGAAGGGCGATTTTTAGTGGTCGGTTTTGCAGCAGGGGAGATTCCTAAAATACCTTTGAATTTGACTTTGCTCAAAGGCTGCTCGATAGTGGGCGTATTTTGGGGCAGTTTTGCTACAAAAACACCTAAAAAGAATACGGTCAACACAATGGAACTCATGCAATGGTACAGCGAAGGCAAATTGAAACCGCATATTCATGGCATTTATCCTTTGGCGGATACTTCAAAAGCGTTAGAAGAAATGATGAATCGGCGGGTGAAGGGGAAGGTGGTGATTGGGATAACGTAAGCGTTTAGTTTGTAGTTTTAGGGTTTAGATACCCCCCTCAGTAAAACTCAACTTGCAGCAAGTTTTGAAACTTGCTGCAAGTTATAACACATTGATAATCAGTTATTTATAAAGCATTTTACTCTATTTTAACTGCTTTTTTTAATAATTTTAGTGAAAAAAAACAATTCTTACACTACTGAAACATAAAATTATCACTATGGAAAATTCAAATTTAATCCCCTTTGAGGGAAAAGAAATCAGAAAAGAATGGCACAATGAGCAATGGTATTTTTCTATCATTGACGTTATTGAGGTTTTGACGGAAACTAACAACCCATCACGTTATTGGCAAGACCTTAAAAGAAAATCCTCAAAGACAGACGGGCAACTTTACGATTTTATCGTAAAGTTGAAATTTTTGGCACCTGATAGCAAAATGCGCCCTACCGATTGCGCCAATACAGAGGGTATTTTAAGAATAATTATGTCAGTTCCTTCCCCAAAAGCAGAGCCTTTAAAATTGTGGATGGCGCAAGTCGGTACGGAGCGCATTCAGGAAATAGAAAATCCTGAATTGGGTTTTGAGCGCATGAAGGAAATTTATAAAGCAAAAGGATACCCCGACGACTGGATAGAAAGGCGGATGCAAACCATTGAAACGAGAAAAGAACTAACAGAAGAATGGAAAAAGAGGGGCGTTCAAGAAGGTCAAGAGTATTCTATTTTGACGGCAACCATTGCAAAAGGGACATTTGGTTTAGCACCGAGCGAACACGCTAAATTAAAAGGACTTGAAAAAGAAAACCTCCGCGACCACATGACACCTTTTGAGCTCATTTTTACAGCATTGGGCGAAGAAGCGACCAAGCAATTTGCTATCAACGAAGCCGCTGAGGGGTTTAATGAAAACCAAGATGCTGCCGTAAAAGGGGGAAGCGGTGCAGGGATAGCGAGAAAGAATTTTGAAAAAAGCACAGGCTTAAAGGTGGTTTCGGATAAAAATTTTAAGCACCTCAAAAGTGGTGAAAAGGAGAAACTAACCGAAGGCGATAATACTTAGAAATTAAGCAGTTAGATTTTAGATGTTAGACAGATAAAATGTTGATTATCAATGGTTTAATTAAATTTAAAAGCTTACATTTTATTAAAATACCCCCTCAGTATTTTTACGATTTTTAAAAATATTTTGTTTATGTTTTACTCAAAAAGAGATATTCGATTTCAGTTGTTTGAGGTACTCAATGCTGAAGCGCTGACGAAATACCCGTATTTTCAAGACCATAACCGTGAGTCATTCGATATGGTCTTAGAAGCGGCTGACCATATCGCTGAAAAAATGCTTTACCCTTTGCTCACTGAAATGGATAGGCAAGAACCGCAATTGGTGCATGGAAAAATACGGGTGCATGAAGGCATGAAAGCTATAGTCAAGCGATTTGGTGAAGATGGTTGGATTAATGCGCCGTTCAGTTATGAGCAGGGCGGGCAGCAGATTCCAACTACGGTTTTAAATGCCGCTGCTTTTATCTTGCAGGCGTCGAATTATTCAGCCAGTGTTTTTCCTTTTCTGACGACGGGCGCAGCGAATTTGATACTCACTTTTGGCTCAAAAGAATTGCAAAATACCTACACGCCCAAGATGTTTTCAGGTGAATGGCAAGGCACGATGGCTTTGACAGAACCCGACGCAGGGAGTTCATTGTCCGATATTTCGACCAGTGCTACCCCCTCAGTACAAGAGGGAATTTATAAGATTAAAGGTCAAAAAATATTCATTTCCTGCGGTGACCATGATGCTTGCAATAATGTCATTCACCTCATGCTCGCACGGATAGCAGGTGCGCCCGCAGGGGTGAAAGGCATTTCTCTTTTTGTAGTGCCTCAAAAAAGATTGATGGGGAATTCTGATTTATTGGAATCGAATGATGTCATATCGGCTGGGATTTATCATAAAATGGGGTATAAAGGTGCGCCCATTGCCCATTTAATGATGGGTGAAAATGATGATTGCTATGGATATTTAGTCGGCGAAGCGCATAAAGGTTTGATGTATATGTTTCAAATGATGAATGAAGCAAGGGTTGGCGTCGGTGCCAATGCGGCGGCTATCGGCACTGCCGCTTATCATGCGTCTTTAAAATATGCGAAAGAACGTCCTCAAGGTCGAAAAATAAATGAAAAAGATCCGTCTCAACCACAAACGCTCATCATCAACCATGCTGATGTCAAACGGATGTTGTTGTTTCAAAAAGCGGTGGTCGAAGGTTCATTGTCGCTACTCTGTCAGTGCAATTATTTGACGGATTTGGCGCATGTTGAACAAGGAGAAACTAAGGAAAATGCGCTTTTACTCTTGGATTTCTTGACGCCAATTGCCAAATCATACCCTTCCGAAATGTGTTGTCTGACCACCTCAGCGGCGGTTCAAATTCATGGCGG
>JAYTON010000455.1:0-2109 GCA_043747725.1 Saprospiraceae bacterium | reverse complement strand
GCAACCCCTCAGTAATCGCCGATTTTCTTTGACCCTCAATCGTTACTGAGGCTTCTTTCACTCTCTGAATGACAACGCGCATTTTAAAAAGTTGGTTTACAACAATGTTAATTCTTCAGGTATTTCTCTGTGCAAATCTGAAGAGTTGTTTTTAACAGAATTAATTTTCTCACTCACTCTGTAAATATGCAAAAAATTCACCTTAGGTTGCTCACTCATTTTTAAAATAATGTTCAAATCAGTATCACCTAACCATTTTTCATAATCAGCAGCCCCACCTTTGAATATAACTGGCATTCGAGTATGCAATTTCGACATTTCTTCATTGGGCTCAGTCGTGAGAATTGAAAAAGTTTTCACGCCTTGCCATTCATCATAAATACCTGCAAAAATCATCAAATCATTATTGTCCATGATTATTCTATAAGGTATTTTTTTTGAATTCACCGTTTTCCATTCATAAAAACTATCCGCTAAAACCAAACACCTCTGCGAACGGATAGGCTCTCTAAACGAAGGTTTCTCATCAATAGTTTCCATCCGAGCATTTATCAACGCCCCGCTGCCTTTCCAATCTTTTGACCAATGCGGAATCAAGCCCCATTGCATCGTTTGCAAAACATTGGGTTGCTTATTCGTGATGACATAAGCTGGTTGAGTCGGAGCCACATTATAATTTTCAAGCAATTTGCCTTCAATTTGTATTTTGGGAAACTGCTTGACTACCTTCTCTTTTTTGACTACAAATGAAAATCGTCCACACATTTTAATATAAATTGATTCACCGATGAGTTGATGATTTAGTTCATAAACATAAAAAAGTACGCTTCAATTATTTGTTTCATTAGTGAAAAGTATTGATTATCAATGAGTTAACAGCTATCAACAATTTTTCACAACAAAAACATTTAATTTCGATAAAACAAATCTATGCTTTTACTTAAATTAAGTTATAAACATCTAAAATATACTCACTGTTTAAATGACTCATAATCAGTGTTTTATGCAATACTAATTCCATCAAAAATTGTGAACAAACCTGTTTAAAGAATGGGCAGTTACTAACACTCATCAACACCCCCTCAGTACAAAGCCTGTCAGGTGTTCAAAACTACAGAGTTGGAGGCATTTTCAGAGCTTGTCCCCACTGCCCAATAACATCTATGGACATTGTTTAAAACGACATTCAGCAAATACCTCTTTTACAGTATATTTTGTGGATAACGTTCTAACTCCTTGACAGATAAGATTTTACAAAAAGGAAAACTATGTGGATGAATGTGTTGATAGCCCTTAGTAACTGTTGGTGGAACAAGATTTTCCACGCTTCTCCACGAATCCACACCCTTAATAATAGGGATAAAATGATTTTTTTAAAATTTAGTTTATTAATACTAAAAAAAAGAAATGTTCAAAAGCCGACTAAACAAAAACGTTTTTGTTAGCTTCCATATTTGGTTTCATATCTAAAACATCTAAAGTTTTTTTCAACACGTTTTAAAGATAAGGAGTGGGACGAGTTAACTAATCTTCAAAATCAATGCACATATAAGCATTCGAAGATTACTATCAGGATAGGTAAAATAAGCGTGTTTAGTAAATTTATAATTCGTAAAATGCTCAAAATCAAAGGATATTTTTAAAGGATTATTTTGAGTTATTAACAGCAATATGGCTTATCCACATACATGAGTGGATAAGTACGTAAGTTATTCATTTTCAAAGATTTATAATCGGTTTTTTTTAATAAATGTTTTAGCAAATCGACCCCCTCAGTATGGCTTAATTTTTTTTATGTATTTACCTATCTTATTAAGATATTTTTTTAATAAAAAAAATTTAATTACATAAAAATTTGATTTTTAATTGTTTATAAATATTTATTTAAAATTTTTCAAATATCTGCTCCCATGAGTTGAATACTATATATAATTAAATTTTGTTTTTTGTGACCAATAAAAAATCCTTTTATTAACTCAATAAAAGGATTTTGGATAAATCAAATTAATCTTAAATTTGTTGAAAACTATGTGGAAAACGCTTCAAAATTCGAGTTTATCCACAATGCTCTCAGCTTCTAAAAGCGTTTCGGGTTTGCCAATGTCGCAC
>JAYTON010000454.1:0-4571 GCA_043747725.1 Saprospiraceae bacterium | reverse complement strand
CCAATGGTTGCCACTTTTTTATCTTGAGAAAAACTCCATTCTCTTTTATATAAAGTATTGATATTCAATGTACTGGGGAAACTCATCGAGTCTTTTGCATATTCTGACAGGTCATCTTGAATGGCACACCACAGCGCATAGGTGTATTTCCCTACTTTATTTTTGAATGCTGCACCTCTTTGGTTTTTTGTCAGATCCAAAGCCTTTGTCCGTACTGAATCGTATTGCAAGCCAAACAGAATATCAGAAATAGATTTGAAAGCCACACCTTGAATATTGAGTGTGCGATTGAACGGAACATTACTCAATTTTTTATATAAACCCATAATTTGGCTCGCATCCGTCGCTGCATCGTAATCCATTTCTTCAGATATACTTTTAATATTCATGGATAAAATATCGTTGGTAGCAGCCGTTATGTAAGATTTCAAAATAAAATTTTTCTGAATTTCATCACTCCCAAAACCCATACTTCCCAAAGGCTTGCGCGGCACATTTATTTCACCAATAACAAAGCGTTTTTTCGGAAAAAGTGCACCATTATAGCCATAAAGATTCAAAACAGAGTCTAATTCCACCTTATGATTCACAATACTTTTAGCCGCTGCATCCGATTGTCGTCTATAAACAAGTTTTCCGAGAGCAGGATCATAACCAGTCAAACTACCATCAAAATGTGGAAATACATTGTACAAAACAGCATCAAAATACGCGCCTCCACCGTTCGGATACTGAGGAGTCGCTTTGCCATCCGCTGGATTATCAGTGGTGCGCAAAATAGCATCTGTAAAACTCGCAAAACCTGAACCTGAAAGCACCACATACGCTGAAGGATCTTCTCGCTTAATGACTTCGTAAGCAATTCGCATCATCCTTATAATGTGTTGCATGGGCGCATGTACGCCTAATTCACAAGGGTCTGGCGTATTTTCCCACCAGTTATGCTGCCAATTGCGCGGTTTCCAACCGTTTTTACCTTCAATATCCCAGCCTGGCGTATCCCAAACTTCCCAATATTTGATTTGATTTTTATACAATTTGACCAGATCATAGACGTAGCGAGCCATATAATTGGAGTCATTCACGGGCGTTCCATCGGCACCATTGTCCCAAATATCGAGGTACATATTTTTAAAAAGAGAAGATTGCTCCCTGTAACAATAAAAATTTGGGTCACGATGCGTAGAATCAGGGAAACCAATTGTCAAAACATTCTCTTTCAAATCAATATTATTAAAATGTTGAAATGTTTTCAATCGAACATCCGCACCCCAAAATTTTGTAAAATATTCAGGCAAACTCGTCCGCAAACTTTTCGCACCAACCCCCTCAGTATTAGACTCTTTATTACCTGCTGCTATGTCCGCTACCTGTTCATCCGTCCACCCTTCTGTGAAACGCATATTCACCCCTGCTCGGAAAGTACCGTTATAAAGAGGTGTTACTTCATTCGCCGTTTTACCTACTGGTGCAGAAGGCGCGGTAATTTTAACAGATTTTGTCAAATTTGAAGTACCACACCGATTTTTAGCAGCCAAAGTAATATTAAAAGTGCCCGTTTGATAAAAAACCTTTGAAATATCGGGTAAAGTAGCTGAAGTTCCATCAGAAAACGCCCAATTTAATTCTGTGGCGTTCGCACTGGCAAGGCTTTTCAATTTCACAATTGGCGTTTGATTGTCCAAACTAAAATCTACAGTTGGTATTTTATCAACTGAAATAGTCAGCGCTTGTTTAGCGATTTCATTGCCTAAAGCATCCTTTCCAATAAATAAAATCGTGTAATTTCCTTTTGAAGAAAATGTCTTTGAAAATGTTTTAGCCGTTTCAGTAACGGTTTGATTGGATGCAATTTGTATTGTCCAAGTCCTTGATACTGAGGGAGTCAAATCCTCAAAATCGACTTTATTCCCTTCGCAGGCATATTGTGTTGAAGTCTTTATTTTGCTTTCAGTTAAAAAAATCGGCGAAGCCGTTAAGGCAATATTTTGAAATAAAATAGGCAACTGAGCGGTTGTTTTAGAAAAATCCCAATCACGCTTGATAAAATTTTGTCCATTAAAATTTATTGGAAATGAATAAGTTACGTTAGCAACTTCACTTTTATCCTTCGTTGTTTTAGCCCATAAAACATAAGTATAAACACCATTATCATCTTTAAATGCAGCGCCATCTGCACCTGTTGGCAAGAGCAAAGCCTTCGTTTTTATGGAGTCATATTTCAAGCCGAATAGAATTTGGCTGGTCGTTCTGTAAGCGATACCCCCCTCAGTAATTTCAGGTTTCAGCTTGTTGGAATAGTGAATATTTTTATACAAACCCATTGCATCAAATTCATAAGTAGCCGTATTAAAGTCCGTTTCTTCAGCCAATTTGAAGACATGAAATTGCAGCAAATTATTTTTAACGCAATTAATATAGGCTTTGGGCATAAAATTTTTCTGAGCTTCTGAGGAGCCGATAAATTGCCCAAACTCTTTGCGCGGAATATTACATTCTGTTATCAACCAAATTTTATTTGGGTATTTTAAGCCATTATAGCCGTAGTCTTTCAATACATTTTGAAATAAATCCTTAACGCGTCCTGGGTCACTTGCTGCTGCATCTGAATGCCGCGAGTAATCCCAATCATTTATTGATTGATTGTATTTTCTCAAAGCATCATCAAAATGCGGATAAGCGTGGTAGCCGATGCCATCGAAATAGGCACCACCTTTGAGCGGATACTGAGGAGTCACTTTACCTCCATCGGGGTTATCAGTATTGCGTAAAATAGCGTCCAAAAAGCTTGGAAAACCGACTCCCGACGTGACAACATAAGCCGTGGGATCTACAGATTTCGCAATTTCGTAGGTGATACGCAACATCCGAATATATGTAAAAATGGGTGCGCGCAATTTATAATCGCACGGGTCAGGATTATTTTCCCACCAACTGCCAGGCGCACCTTTGGGTAACCAGCCTTTGCCGCCTGTATAATCGAAGCCCGGCTCGTTCCAGACTTCCCAAAATTTCACATAATTTTTATATAAAGTAATAGTTTTCCAAATATAGAGGGCATAATAGTTTTTATCGTTGATGGGCGTACCGTTTTCACCATTGTCCCAAATGGATAAATTCAAATTTTTAAAAACAGTAGAGCGAACACCTGGGCAATATGAAGTGTCCTCGCGATGGGCATCGGATGGAAAACCAACAATCATGGTATGGTCTTTCATACCCAATTTATCGTAATATTTAAAGGCATTTATGCGGGAATCGTAGCCGAAAAGTTCGGCAAAGTCTTCAAAAAAGCCAGGACGCAAAGCTTTTATGCCTGCTCCTTGCACGCCTTTGTCCTCACTGCCCGCAGCGAGGAGGGCTAAATCTTCATCAGTGAATCCTCGATAGACATCAAAGTTCACGCCTGCACGAAAGACCCCATTGTAAGGTTGGATTTTATCGTTGGCAGTATAATTAACCTGTTGCGCTTTGGTACTAAGAGGGCAGATTAAGGTAAAAATAGGCAAAAGGTAAAGTAGGATACTTGTAAGTCTCGGGTTCCTCATTCGATTAATGTGTAATGCTCACAGATGCAAAAATAAGTTTTGGAGTGACAAAATTAGGACTAAATATATTGAAAATCAAATAGTTGTTTTAACCATTCAAAATATACACGTATTAGAGTAAGTTTTTAATTTTTTTTTTAAATACTGCCTATATTTCAATATAAAATCTCTAAAATACTGAGGGGTATCCATTTTTATTATAAATTCGCTTTTGAAAGAAAAGTTAATTTTGTAACATTAAAAAAACATCAAAGCATGTATGATTTTTTACTCATTTTACACTCATGGTTGCGATGGGTGGTATTAGGCTTAGGCATTTACACCATTTATGCAAATTACAATGGTTGGCAAAATCAAAGAAAATTCACAGCTAAAGACAAGCAGTTGAATACCATTTTCATGGCTTCTTTGCATTTGCAGTTAGTGATTGGGTTGGTTTTATATTTCGGCGTCAGCCCGATGATGCAAGGTATTATGGCGGATTTTAAAGGCTCGATGAAAATAAAAGAGGCTCGTTTTTGGAGTATGGAGCATATTACGGGTATGATTATCGGTATTGTTGTTGCTCAAATCGGTAGTATTAAATCTAAAAAACAAGCGAGCGATACGAGTAAATTCCGCATGGCTTTTCGCTATTTTTTAATAGCATTATTGATTATTTTATTGATGATTCCGTTTGGTATTTGGAATGTAGATAGACCTTTGTTTAGGAGCTAAAATTATGACCCCTTAGTAATTGGCAATCATATTTCGTTAAATTAAATTACAAAAGGTCAAAGCATTTAACTGCTTTGACCTTTTGAATATTATAAAACAAAAAGTTAATAAATTTATTGTTGTTTTTCTACTTGCATAAAACCCAATTCCATTTCTGTACCGCGTCCGAAGATTTTGACGACGACTTTAAGTTTCTTTTTCTCTTCGTTGATTTCAAGGATCTCACCAACGAAATCATTGAAACCGCCATCAGTAATCCTGACGCTTTCACCAATGATGAATGGCTCTACAAGTGTTTCGCTTGAG
>JAYTON010000453.1:0-2728 GCA_043747725.1 Saprospiraceae bacterium | reverse complement strand
TAATGAATAACTCTTGAAACAATTATAGAACTTTAAAGCAAAAAACAAGATAAATTCTTATAGGCTGAAGTCCATATTCCGCATTTTACCAAACGTTTGTTTGGTAAAATGCAATTAATTCAAAACAGGCAACTCCATATACCCCCTAAATTCCTTATCTTCTTCGTAAACAACATCCGTGAAATCTGTCACCACATTGTAGAGTGTATCTCGCTCAATGGGCTTGCGACCCACACGGCGAATCATATTCACCAAATCCATCGAGGAAAGTGCCGGGTGTTGTTCTTCGCTGCCAGCCATCGAGTATATTTTAGTGGTGTCGTCAATCGTACCATCCATATCATCCACACCAAAACTCAGTGCCACTTGCGCCGTCGTGCGCCCAATCATGGGCCAATAGGCTTTGATATGGTCAAAATTATCCAAGTAGATACGAGCAATGGCATAATTTTTCAAATCCTCGACAGTTGTAGATTCATCAATATACGACATTTGATTGTCTTTATTGCGGAATTTCAAGGGAATAAACGTTTGAAAACCGCCCGTTTTGTCTTGCAATTGGCGCAATTGCTCCATGTGATGGATGCGATGCTCATATTTTTCGATATGCCCATAGAGCATCGTGGCATTTGAGCGCATACCCAAGTTGTGCCATATTTCATGCATTTCAAGCCATTGTTCGCCTGTACATTTATCGTGGGCAATCTCTTTGCGCACGTCAGGATGGAATATTTCCGCACCGCCGCCAGGCAACGAATCCACGCCCGATTCTTTGACCAAACGCATCCCCTCAGTATAACTCACTTTTGCTTTCTTAAAAATATAGTGATACTCGACGGGCGTCAGGGCTTTCACATGCAATTCAGGGCGATGTTCCTTTATTTTTTTGAAAAAATCCAAGTAAAATTTTAAATCATACTGAGGGAGTACGCCGCCGACAATATGGACTTCAGTCACGGGCTTATCGTCATAACTTTTCACAATATTCATCATATCGTCCATTGTGTATTCCCACGAGTTGTCGCCGCGTTGCTTGATGAGGCGTGAATACGAGCAAAATTTGCAGGTATAAATGCAGAGATTGGTCGGTTCGATGTGAAAATTGCGATTAAAATAGGTGTTATCGCCATTTTTACGCTCACGCACGTAATTCGCTAAAGCGCCCACAAAGCTCAGGTCAGCTTTTTCATACAGCAACAACCCCTCAGTATCAGAGATGCGTTCACCGTTTTTGACCTTTCGAGCGATAGTACGCAAAGCTGGGTCGAGGGTTTTGTCAGACAGAATAACTTGAATATCAGCAGTAGATTTCATCATTTTAAATTTAATACAAAGGTAACAAATTTTCAGAACTTTCAGTTTAGACTGAAAGTTGTTTTTCTTAAAAAATAATAAATTATTAACGCTTTAACGTTAATTTGTGCTTTATTTTCAAGTAAAATAGTAAAAATTTATGATTTCAAAAAAGTTAAAATATGCGCTCAAAGCACTGATCGAAATTGCAAATAAAGAACAAGAATTTGCAACAGCCCATATTATTGCTGAAAAAGGCAATGTCCCTATTAAGTTTTTAGAGCAAATACTGACTGAATTAAGGAAAGGACGAATTATCAACAGTAAAAAAGGCAGTGCGGGCGGCTATTATTTTTTAAAAGAACCCAAAGATGTGACTTTAGCTGATATTTATCGCTTGATAGATGGACCCATTGCTTTGGTTTCATGCGCTTCTCTCACCTTTTATGAGCGGTGTTCGGATTGCCCAAATGAAGAAATGTGCAATATTCACCATGCTTTGATTCATGTCAGAAATGAGACTTTAAGAGTGCTTCAAAAGATGACGATTGAAGATTTGGCAACAGGCAATTTTGTAAAAGAGGATTCTAATTGGATTATTTGAAAAAAAATTAAAAAATTAATTTTTAATAAAAATTTCATAAAGCATTGAAAATCAAATAATTGTGTTTGAATTTCAATGCTTTTTTTATGCCAATTACTGAGGGGGGTAAATTTTTTGATTATAATTCATACTAAATTGATAGGAATTATATGAATTAATACTTACCTTTGCCTCATCATTCGATTTTATCAATTAATTATCAACAAAAAATTAATTTCAATGAAGTATTTTACGAATCACCTGACTGTCATTTTTTTATTTACCCTCATCTTTATTTTTTTACCCAATACAAAAATTGCCGCGCAAGATGAGGTCATTTTGATAACGGGCAAAGTCAATGACCAAGAGAAAAAAGAGCCATTGCCGGGCGTAACTGTCCAATTGAAAAACAGTTTGGCGGGTACGGTGACGGATGAAAATGGTGAGTTTTCATTTAAAGCCAAGTTGAAATTTCCTTTTACTTTAGTTTTTCGGAGCGTGGGTTTTGAAGCCCGAGAAATTGACGTGTTAGATGCTCAAAGTAAAATTGCGATTGAGTTAAACACACAAAATGTTTTAACAAAAGAAGTCGTCGTTTCGGCTTCAAGAGTTGAGGAGAAGATTTTGCAATCGCCTGTCGCCATTGAAAAATTGGATATTCGAGCGATTAAGGAATCACCCGCCGCCAGTTTTTACGATGCTTTGGACAATGTGAAAGGCATTCAATTGACCACTTCGAGCCTTACTTTTAAAGTGCCGAATGCTCGTGGTTTTAATATTCCCAACAATTTTCGATGTATGCAAATGGTGGATGGTGTGGATATTCAAGCCGCTACTTTGGGCGTGCCGTTG
>JAYTON010000452.1:0-10732 GCA_043747725.1 Saprospiraceae bacterium | reverse complement strand
CAGGTGCGCCACCAATCGGACCCGTAGATATTGTAGTTGAGAACAATCGCATCAAGTTAATTAAAACAGTCGGCTATCCCGGTGTGCCGATTGACCCTGCAGGACGCCCTAAATTGAAAGCGGGCGGAAAAGAGATGGACTGCTTAGGCATGTATTTATTGCCGGGCTTCGTGGATATGCACGGGCATATTGGCGGTAAAGCGCAGGGGGCTGATGCGGAATATGTTTTCAAATTGTGGATGGGGCATGGCATCACCACTATTCGAGATCCCTCAGCGGGCAACGGTTTGGATTGGGTATTGGATGAAAAGAAAAAGAGCTTGGCGAATGAAATCACTGCGCCGCGCATACTGGCTTATACTGCCTTTGGTATGGGCTTGGATGAACCCATTTCAACGCCCGAAGGCGCACGACAATGGGTGCGCGAGAATGCGAAAAAGGGAGCAGATGGCATCAAATTCTTCGGGGCTAATCCCGATGTGATGGCAGCCGCTTTGGAGGAGAATAAAAAAATCGGCTTGCGTTCAGCTTGTCATCATGCTCAAATGGATGTGGGTAGATGGAATGTTCTAAACTCCGCCCGAGCAGGATTGACCTCAATGGAGCATTGGTATGGCTTGCCTGAAGCCCTTTTTGTAGATAAAACCATTCAAAACTACCCCCCTCAGTATAATTATCAAAATGAGACCAATCGGTTTGAAGAAGCGGGTAAATTATGGAAACAAGCCGCGCCGCCCTATTCCGACAAATGGAATCAAGTCATGAATGAATTGTTGAAATTGGATTTTACGCTTGACCCGACTTTCAATATCTATGAAGCCAATCGCGACCTCATGCGGGCGCGCAATCTCGAATGGCATAAAGAATATACCATGCCGACGCTGTGGCGTTTTTATATGCCGAGCCGCCTCTCGCACGGTTCTTATTGGAATAATTGGGGAACGGAACAAGAGGTAGCATGGAAAGAAAACTACCGCCTATGGATGGCTTTTGTCAATGAATATAAAAATCGAGGTGGTCGGGTGACGGCTGGTTCAGATTCAGGTTTCATTTTTCAATTATATGGTTTCGCCTATATTCGAGAGTTAGAATTGCTGCGTGAGGCGGGTTTTTCACCGCTTGAAGTCATTCGCTCGGCTACACTTTATGGTGCGCAAGCCTTGGGTATGGAAAAAGACATTGGCTCTGTGGAAGTCGGAAAATATGCAGATTTTGTCATTTTAGAAGAGAATCCCCTTGAAAATTTGCAAGTTTTGTATGGAACGGGTGCTATTAAATTGAATGATAAAAATGAAGCAGTGAGAGTAGGCGGTGTAAAATATACTGTCAAAGATGGAATCGTCTATGAAGCCAAAAAGCTTTTAGAAGACGTGCGTAAAATGGTGACTGCGGCGAAAAAAGGGCAGGAATTGAAGCAGCCGGGCGTGAAGGAGAGTGAGAATTGATTAATACAGTTAATATTTGGAAACGGAAAAAGACATTATCGAACAACTTAAGCAAGGCAATGAAGAAACGTTCAAACAAGTGTTTGAAACGTACAAAGACCGTATTTTTAATACGATTTTGTATATGGTACAATCCGATTCTGAAGCAGAAGATTTGACGCAAGAAGTATTTGTAGAAGTCTTTTTATCCATCGAAAATTTTAATGCTCAGTCTAAACTTTATACATGGATTTATCGCATTGCCATCAATAAAGCCATCAATCATCAACGATCTAAAAAAGCGAAAAAGCGATTGGGGTCATTGCTCTCCATTTTCAACCTCTCTCCGGCTGATGATGTACCCGACTTTGTACATCCAGGCATATTATTAGAAAATAAAGAATTATCTGAATCTCTTTATCAAGCCATTGACCAATTACCTACGAAACAAAAAACGGCGTTCGTTTTGCGCCAGTTAGAAGAATTGTCATACCTCGAAATCGCTGAAGTGATGCAAACGACTATCCCCTCAGTAGAATCGTTGCTTTTTCGAGCAAAACAAAATTTACAAAAATATTTGGCCTGACCGCAAGTTTTTGCTAAAATGCGTTTCTAACAGATTAAATGATATAAAATGGACAATTTCGACGATAAAAAGCTAAAAAAAATCCATAAAGTTGCGCCAGAAGGCATGTATAGCCAAGTTAGAGAGCGCATTATTTTTGAACGCATCAAAATGGCTAAAACACGGCGACAACTCGCTTTCGGCTCGGCTCTATTGCTCATTATAGGTATCGTCAACGTGGCTATTATTGTTTTTTATACAAATGAAAAACCGCAATCCACCACTCGAAATACCGATAAAGTGTTGTATGAAACTTATTTTGACAATCAAATATCCTTATCGGAATGAAAAATAATCTACTCAAATACTTGGTCATCGCCGCCCTGTTCGTCAATGCTGCAACCTTAGTTTTCTTTTGGCTAAAACGCTCACCACGCAATGACAGGCAGCAAAAAGAAACCTTTGATGTCTTAATCCAAGAGCTTAAATTGGACAATAATCAGCAAACCGTTTTCAAAACTTTGCGTGAGCAACATCACCGAAGCCATGATAGTCTTTTGCAAATAATTACTGAAAAACGACAAGTTTTGTACGCTCAAAAACCTGTTTCGATGGACTCAACCCTACAAGCGATTGGGCTTTTACAACAACAAATAGAGCGGATAACCTATCAACATTTTGAAAATGTGCGAAAAATTTGTACACCCGAACAACAGACGAAATTGGATAAAATGCTTATCGGTGCTGTTCAACATGTCTTGATGCCCAAAGGTGACAAACAGCCGCCCCCTCGAAAGGAGTGAGACGAGTAAAAATACTGAGGGGGTGCTTTCAATCGGAAAGCACCCCCTCAGTATTTTTTTAAAAAAAATGTTAACACACCGCAAGTTTTTCCAAAAGGGTGTGTCAAAAGGGTATTATTAAAAATTAAAACCTATTTCAAGATGATTAAAAAGACCGCTTTCTTCCCGATTTTCTCTATCCTTATGCTCACAGCATTTTCAGCAACTTTACTTTTTATCAGTTGCAAAAAAGACGATGTCACAACGACAACAACGACAACGAGTACTGTAACTGTTTCGATTGACATGTATAAAAAAATCTATGGTGCATCGGAAGTCTATGCCGACGGTGATTATGCCGTTGTCAAAACCACTAATATTCCCGACCATAAGAGCCCTTATTTTCAAGGCACGCAATGGGCATCCACGAAATACGAAGCTTATAATGGTACAAACACACAGTTTCAACTCAATCCCAATCGTATTGCTGCTCAAAACATTACATTTCGTTTCCCTTTGAAGCCAGCCGTTGATGCGTCGCATCCTGCCACGCCGGGCGGTGCAATTGGCATAGCTATCAACGGCGTTGTTTTATTCAATCAATATGCTGCCATGAACGCCCCTTTGACGGGTGAAATCAATACTTTTGACCAATACAATGCACATCCGCAACAGCAGGGTTCTTACCATTATCATGTTGAACCGACCTACTTGACGACTACAAAAGGTAAGTCTGCTTTGGTGGGTTTTTTGCTCGATGGCTTCCCAGTTTATGGACCGCAAGAGAATGGCAAAACAATCACAAATGCCGATTTAGATGTCTATCATGGACATACAAGCGTGACAGCAGAATTTCCAAACGGTATCTATCATTATCACTTTACCACTGAATCACCTTACTTGAATGGAAGCGGTTTTTATGGTACAAAAGGAACAATCTCACAATAAGTTATTTTAAAAATGATAATTTTTAAATTATTGAATAACAATTCCTTACGACAATTTTTGAGCTTGTTGCAAGGGGCTATTATACTATTTTTTATGGTTGCTTGTCATGATGTATCAAAAGATATACCCCTCAGTATAAAAACTAAAATTGTTGATATTCCCAACGTTTGGGCAATAGCAGACAGCACTTTTAGGCATTTTGAAGGGCATCTTTTGAAAAACAATCTACCTTTTTCGGGCTATCAATTTTCACTTTTCAGTAATGGTGATACGGTATATATTATCCCATTTTTTGAAGGTAAAGAAGAGGGTTGGGTAAAAACGTATTATCCCAATCATCAACTTGAGTCCTTCCGTTTTTATAATTTAGGAAAAAAGGAAGGCGAACATCGAGGCTATTGGGAAAACGGTCAATTGAAATTTGTTTTTCATTTCAAAAATGACCTCCATGAAGGCAATGCTAAAGAATGGGCACAGAGTGGTCAACTCTACCGCGATTTCAATTATAAAAATGGTCAAGAGGCGGGTATGCAACGGATTTGGTATCCCGATGGCACGCTTGCCGCTAATTATGAAGCTAAAAATGGACGAAACTATGGTCTTACAGGTGTTAAAAATTGCGTTTCAGTCGGTGATTCGCTCAAAGGGCATTGAATCATTTTGGATGCCACATGTTGGATGTCCAGTTCTTACCTTGTTCCGAAATCTGAAGTACCCCCTCAGTATAATGCTCTTTTTTCTTGTTTTTTCATGTAAAATCAAGGAAAAAGAAAGCCTTATACCATATTACAATACACCTGACTTCACTCCTTCTTGGACAGAAAAAACAGAAAAGCCACATCGAATTGCTGATTTTTCGTTTCAAAACCAAGACGGTAAAACGGTGACAAACGCTGATTTTGATGGTAAAATTTATATTGCCAACTTTTTTTTCACCACCTGCCCAAGTATTTGTCCAAAAATGCAAAGCCATTTGACGGCTGTGGCTACTGCCTTCGAGCAAGACGATGATGTACGGATCATTTCACATACCGTTATGCCGTGGATTGATACTGTGAGGAGATTGAAAGAATATGCAGATTTGAAAAATATTGATTCAAAAAAATGGCAATTGGTCACAGGCAGCGAAGGAGTGATTTATAATTTAGCTCGAAAATCATATTTTGCGGAAGAAGCGATTGGCTATACAAAAGACTCGACTCAATTTTTACACACCGAGCACTTTTTATTAGTGGATGGCAACCGCCGACTGCGTGGTTTGTACAATGGCACTTTACCGCTTGAAGTTGAACGGCTTATTGAGGATATTAAAACGTTGAAGAAGAAAAAATAAAATCAATCGGAACGGTCTTTTTCATACTTTTTTACGCATTTTTCTAACAAAATAGAAAACTCCTGCCAATATCAACACGCCTAATAAAAGTTCCAAACCCCATTTCACAAAAGGATGCAATCTAAATGTTTTTACCTCTGTAATAGTAATGAATTGATTGGCTTTTTGATTTTTTAAAACCTGTGTGTTGCCGCCTGTCCAGTGAATGATGATTTCATCTATTTGAGTCGCATTGCCTAAGCCGAAATGCGCATAAGTCGCATTTTGAGAGAGATGGCTCGAACCGCCGCCATCTATTTCTCGAATCTGATGTTTTCCATTAACAACAATTTCTACTCTTGATCCTAATCCATGCGTTTCAGCATCTATACCTTTGAGGGCAATTTTTATCCAATTGCCTTGCGCCGAATCATTGCGATAGAGGTGGGTCATGGAAGATACAGGATAGGCTAAAACAGGTTTTTGATTAACCACTAAAATATCTAAATCACCATCATTATCATAGTCAAAAACCACTGAGCCGCGCCCGATACCGTAATCACTCAGCCCTTTAGCTCTGCCTTTTTCTTCAAATTTACCATTGATATTTTCAAAGTAATAGTCGCCCATCGGTACGCAATTAGGATTCAAATCACCATTGGAAACAAACAAATCCAAATCCCCATCATGGTCAAAATCAGCAAAATTAGCTCCCCAACTGATGGTAACAAAGTTAACACCTAACTCTTTAGATTGCTCTATAAACGGTTTGCCAGCCCCTTGATTGACCATAAATTTATTGAATCGGATATTAGTAATAAAATAATCCATCCAACCGTCATTATTGTAATCACCCACAGCAGAAGTCATGGAGTTTATTTTCAAATCCATGTTCATTTTTTTACTGACATCTTTGAAAGAACTCCAGGGGTATTTATTTTCTAAAAGCAAATCGGGTGTGCGTTTGTATCCGAAATCATGGTTGACGAAAAGATCTTGGTCGCCATCATTGTCATAATCCGTAAAGAGTCCACCAAAGCCAAAGCCTTTATGTGTCAATCCATATTCTTTATAAACATTTTTAAAAGATTTCCCTTTTTCATTTAAGAACAGATACCCCTCAGTAATTTGGTTCGCACTGACTATCATCGCATCGTTGATAGTGCTGAGGTCTCCTGGATATTCCGTAAAATAGTTGCCGACATATAAATCAGGGTAACCATCTGCATTAAAATCACCGAAATTAGCACCGGTACTAAACGAGTTAAATTTATCTAAATGGTACTCAGCGGTGGCATCTCGGAAAGTATTGTTGCCATTATTGAGGTATAACAGATTGATTTCTCTTGGAATTATCTTTTTCGTACCCTTTGATGTAATCGTGGTGATGTATAAATCCACCCAACCATCGCGATTGACATCAGCCGCAACGCCTGCTTGAGTCAAATACTTTTTGGTACCCGTCAGTCCCGATTGCTCATATATATTCGTAAAAGTCCCGTTCTTATTGTTGAGGTACAAGACATCATCTGCCATGCCGCCTGTCAGAAAAATATCGTCATAACCATCGTTGTTGATATCCAACACACAAGCACTGCCCCCTAAAAAGCCTTCAAAAACATCAAATTGATGCTTGATACCCGCTTCGTCGGTCACGTCTTTGAAAGCGGTTTGGGCTTGGGTGTTATTTTGTATAAATATCAGGAATTGTATAATAGTTAGATAGAATTTTAAATTTTCTCTCATAGGTTTAAGTTGACTTCCGATGGGTATATAGTTTTTGATAAAGTAGATATTGGTAGCTTTGCGCTATTACCTATTTCGGCGTTGGTAATTTAAAAATATCAGTAACAGAAAGTGCAAATTGGGGCAAAACTGGAGCCGCTGAACACACAGCATCATTTTTACATACACTCATAGTTGTCAAATCAGTACCGCTATAAACATGGACTTCGTTTTTTGTTGTAAAAATATGCCATATAACTTTGACCCCTGCTGATCTATAATCATTCATTTTATCAATCATATAATTTAACTGGTCCGTATTGGATATAACTTCAATGATAAACGCTGGAATAGGGTTGCCACCTAATGAAATATCATCAGCTTGTTCTTGTGTAAAATAGAACATATAAGGCTTTCTGTTGACATCAGCATCAAAGAAAAGATTGAATTCTCCTTCAAAATAACCATTAAACCGATTGTTTTTTCTAAGATTATCGGCAAAATCGCGCAAATTGCGTAAAATAAAAAACTGGTATTTCTCCATAGTGTGTTTTGTTATGATAGGAAAACCTTTGACCCATTCATACTTGAATTTATCGCTGCGATTAGAGTATTTTTTTTCAAATTGGGCATAAGTAATCGGTTTACGATTAGTTGGTTTAACCGAATTGAATTTACCGTAAGCCGCTGCCTGTTCTTGAATTATTGAAGCCATCTCAAATCTTATTTTGTTTATGCAAATCTAAGTTTTTATTCTTATTTTTTCCAATTCAACCGATTAATATTCTCCCCCACCACTTTCCCCTTTTCCAAACCCGCATTATTATCCTGTGGAACATGAATGCCACCATAAAAACGAGACTTAGCCGTTTCTTCGGCTACTTCCCAAAAAGAATTATAATGTCTGGCTTTAAAATCAGTATTGCGTAATTCATCCCTTTTTCTCCCGACATGGGCATTATCGGTAAAAGAGAATTTATCGCCGTACAAATCAGTTAATACAGTCGCCGTAGCGGCTGCTTGAATCGCATGACCAGACGGGAATGCTGGAAAAGGTGGGTCGGGCCAAAAGGATTCCCATGTAGGATCAATATGTTCGGTGACAAAAGTATTGGGTCTTTCTGTAAAAAATTGGTATTTCCATTTCCAACAATTGGTGAAAGCATCAGCTACTGCCATACCCACTTTAGCGTATGTCTCCGCACATTTTATAAGTGTTGGATGAGTTTGTTTCACAACTGTATTGGCTAAATAATAGGAATGACCGGGCGGTGTAAACGTCTCGTCGGGGTCGTCACTCCACCAAATGGCTGCTTCTTTTTGATCCTGCGTCAGTACCTTCTCTTGTTGATATACCGCTAAAAATTGTTGATAATAAGGTGAATTAGGCAGTGTATCGCATGGAATGACTGAGGGGGGGGCGATTTGATGGTTTTGTTTCAAAAAAGTGCGGTTCTCTCCCCAATGTGGTTGCAATGGAAAATGACTAAATGACTGTCCGTATAAAGGTGGTTTCCAACAGCCCATTCGAATAGGGTAAAGCATTTTTTTATCAAAATTTTTTAGATATGCTCGATGACCGCCATCTGTTTTGCTCCATTCAAATATGGTAGAAGCTACAGCTTTTCCATAAGCGACTGACCTATTTATGAGTTCTTTATCTTCGATTTTGGAAATATAGGATTCATAAATAGCTGTTTCTAATGAATCAATGGTCAATTTATTTTGTTCAGATGTTTGGTTGTATATATTTTTTATGATAAAAGCTTGAGCGGCATTGAGAGATAAGTGCCAATCATATATTTTATCTTTTTCAGGTTTTGGTAGATTATCAAGAGAATCTAATTGCCCAGCGATGGATTGATAAGGGGCATAACCATTGACGATAGATTCATACATCGTCAAGCCAATATAGCCGAGGCTTCTTGACGCATATGTAGGCGAGTTACCAGGTGTATTTTTCAGAATAAAAAGGGTCATATCTGCCCATTTAGTTGCTAACTCTTGGTCAGTCAATACTTTGGGCTGGCATCCAATAATCAGACTCAGAATTAATATGAGAATGAAATATTTATTTATTAAACTTGAATAACTCTTTTTCATTTTAATTTAACAGATGATTATACATTTATAGAAAAGTGTCTTTCTGAATTATAAAAGTGCAATTCTGATTTTCAAAAGTGCAATTCTGATTTTCAAAAGCCATTTTCTTATTTGAACAAAGCTAAAATTAAAAAATCTACCTCAATTAAGAGGTAGATTTTTTAAAAAATTCAACTATTTAAGATTAATAACCTGGATTTTGCACCAATTTAGCATTCCGTTTAACTTCATCTCTTGTGAGTACGCGATAATACATTTTATCATTCCATTTACGGGTTTCGTTAGAAGTATTATCTTCTATTGTATAGATGTAGTTATAAACTGTTTTATCGTATCTATAAGGTTTACGAACTGTGGCACCTGCCTTGAGTTTTGCTTCGACGTTGATAGATTTAATACCTCTGCCTACTGTGGTAGGGGCAATCATCCATCTTCTGGCATCATGGTAGCGATGTTCTTCATAGACGAGTTCAATGCGTCTTTCATTGCGTAATCTTTCACGTAATGCATTGCCTACATCATTGACTGCTGGCATACCCGCTCTAAAACGGATTCTGTTGATCCATTTTTTAGCTTCTGCTTCATCACCTGTTTCCAAACTGGCTTCTGCATAACTCAACGCCATTTCTGTATAGCGGATGAAGGGCCAAGGAATAACCTGTGCACTTGATTGATTATCAGCTAAAGCCGGGTTCGGATCAATGAATTTTCGGGTATAATAATGTGTTCTACTACCATTCCAGTTTTCAACTGCAGACTCTCTGGTATCTATACCATTGATTTTTCCACCCAATCCATCATCATAGTAGCCAGTTTGAATTTGATTAGCAGGGTCTAAAGCTGCTACGTCAGAAGGTCTTGGTTTCCAATTAGAACCATCATATAAAACAGTCGCATAAAAACGGGGGTCTCTATTTTCGTAAGGAGTTGCCTTTTGAGCGGCATTAGTCCAATCGAATTTAGTACCGTCCATCATTTCATAATCATCTACCAATTGCTGAATAGGTGTGTTACCTGCCCAGTTGTGATAACCATTCGGTCCGTTGTTGATACCATAATGAAGACCACCAAGAGGCCAGTTGTCTTCTTGCGTATAAAGAGCTGTAGCAGTGCGTTGTAAAATCAATTCAGAAGCAGCAGCCGGATCACCTACAGCACTTTGACCACCCATTGCAATTGAGATATAATTGTTTTTTCCTTCTTCTGCAGAAACTGGAGCAGTCAAATTCATTTTATAACCAGATGCAGCGTCCAAAACAGCTTTAGCCGCTACTTTAGCTGCGTTCCATCTGGCAGCACGATCACCTGATGGATAAGCCACTAATTCTAAATTTGGGTAACTTGCTAAAACACTTGACTTAGCTTTTGCTGTTGGTCCATCATGTAAATCACTTGCAGCGTATAGAAGAACCCTTGCTTTCAAAGCCATGGCACTCAATTTTGATGCTCTACCAGGTGTTTCTCCTTTGCCATCTAATAATTTAACAGCATTATCAAGGTCACTGATGATAAATTTGACACAATCATCATAACTACTACGAGCAATACTATAATCATCAGTCAAACCATATGGTTTGCTGATAAGTGGCACACCGCCATAAAACCTAAGCAATTGCTGATAATAATAAGCCCTGAGGAAGTAGGCTTCGCCAGTCAATTTCTCTTTCAACTTAGTATCAGTAAAAGTAGCTTTTGGCAAGTTTTCAAGCGCAACATTAGCTTGTCTGATTGCAAAATACATTCTACCATATTCGTAAGTAGCACTTTGCCACGCTACGTTGGTCGGGCTTTCAGACCCCTCAGTAAAAGTATTGATATTTCTACCTGAGTGCGTAAACATGGCTTCGTCCGTATAACCAGCAAGCGCTTGTTC
>JAYTON010000451.1:0-2308 GCA_043747725.1 Saprospiraceae bacterium | reverse complement strand
CCTCATTAGGCATGATTAGGCGATTTTAACGTCCACTGCATTCATTCCTTTTTTACCGCGTTCTGTGCGGTATGTAACAACATCACCTTCTTTGACAGTATCAATCAAACCTGATACGTGTACAAAAAATTCTTCTTTGCTGCTGTTGTCAACGATGAAACCGAATCCTTTGGATTCATTGAAAAACTTTACTGTTCCTGTAAGCATTATAAAAAAATTTAAAAAAATTAATAATTGGCTAAATGCCGATGCAAAGGTAAGTGTTTAATTCTTAATAAATACAATTTTTTATTTAATTTGATGATTTGAACATAAATAGTTTTAATTCAACTAATCCGACTCAGGTATTTTGAGGTATTTTCATGTCGCATTATCATCTTTTTATAATTTTTTTTTACTTTTGACTCACGAAAAAAATGTGAAAATGGATTTTTATAAGAAATTGTTTGAAAAAACAGGACAAGCTGCCATTTTTGTAGATGCAGCATTTGATATATGTGAATTTAATGATGCTGCCGTTCAGATGTTTGGTAGCAATGTGGCTGTTGGTGTTTCATTTAATGAAGTGGCGAATTTATCGTATATTGATAAAATAGACAAAACGGTTTTGAAAGAATTGAAGAAAATGGGTTCTTGGAAAGGTACGGCAAGTTCGTTTTCACAGAATCAAAGAATTTCAATGCTGATGGCTGAATATTATCGGGTTGCTGATGAAGTGGTTAAAAACGAGCCTCAATATGTCTTGATGTTTCAATCTTTAGAATTAAATAGAGATTTGATTACTTCACTTCTGGATCAACAAAATCAATATCGTTCCTATTTTGAAGCATTAACGGTTGGTATCGTGATACAAACTAAGGAAAACGAGATAATTTTATGCAATTCTGCCGCTGAAAATATTTTGGGTTTAACAAAAAATCAAATGCTGGGACTTACCTCTGTTGATGAATCATGGCGTTGTATCCATGAAGATGGTGCAGATTTTCCAGGCCGTACACATCCATCTGTTGTTTGTTTTAATACTGGCAAACCTGTTAGAAATGTTGTCATGGGGGTTTATAAACCTGACAATTGCTTGAGTTGGATAGTGATTAACTCCGAACCTGTTTTTGATAGAATATCTTCAAAGCCTGTTTCGGTTATTACATCATTTAGAGATGTGACTGAAAAGAAAGAATATGATCAATATATCCTCACACATTTTCAAAATTAAATCACCATCAATTATCACTTACGCCTTACTATCCCTTCAACTTCTCCTTTTCAAGCGTAAATCCAAACGTAGAACCGACCCCCTCAGTACTGCGCACATGAACCGATTGATTATGCGCTTCAATAATATGTTTTACTATAGAAAGTCCTAAACCCGTACCGCCTACTTCACGACTCCGACTTTTATCGGCGCGATAAAATCTATCGAACAGGTGCTTCAGATGATGCCGTCCGATGCCAATACCGTTGTCTGAAACTTCTACCAAAATGATTTTATCCATATCATAAAAACTCACTTTCGTCTGTCCGCCTTTTTTGCCGTATTTAATGGAGTTATTAACCAAATTAGTTAACACTTGTCGGATAGTATTTTTATCCGCTTTAACTCGAAAACCTTGATTAGCACCCTCTTTGAAACTGAGTTTGATATTTTTTTCTTTCGCTTTTAATTCAGAGTCTTCAAAAACTTCAAGCGTAAGATGTTGAATATCAAAAACTTGTAAATCTAAAGCTATTTGACCCGATTCTAATTTTGAAATAGTTTCCAAATCATCAACGATGCTATTTAAACGTTCTACATTGCGAGCAGCTTTTTGTAAATACGCCATATTGATGTTGGGGTCATTGATACCGCCGTCAATCAGCGTGTGTAAAAAACCTTGAATATTGAAGATAGGCGTTTTCAACTCATGAGAAACATTGCCGATATAATCGCGCCGATAGGCTTCAAGTTCTGTGAGTGTAGCAATTTGCTTATTTTTATTTTCAGCCCACTGTTCCACTTCTTCTTCTACTTCATCAAAAGATTCACCTTCTTTTATCGCTTGATTATCAGCTTTTTTAGCGTCAGTTATTTTTTTATAAATGACCTTTATACGTCTATAAATAAAAGATTCAATCAAATATTTCACTAAAAAATAACAAACTGCGAAGCAGGCAACCGGTAGAAAAATAAGATTAAGCGCAGGGATCAATTCATTAGCTGAAAAATTGAAAAGTAAAACCAGAAGAAAAACGGTCAGCGAAGTCAATAACGCTGCATAGAAAGCGATTTGCTTAGGCGTAGGATTTTTAAACATAATATGGTGAGTAAAGT
>JAYTON010000450.1:0-6756 GCA_043747725.1 Saprospiraceae bacterium | reverse complement strand
TGCTGCTGGTAAGTATTCGCCTCTATCCTTTTTTTTATATTGTACTGAATCAATGAACTCCTGCGAATGCTCTATGCGGACACCCAAAGCGAAAGGCTTTGCTTCGATTCTAATACCTTTTTGATGGCATAATGTATAAATATCTCGCGCCGAATGTCCTGTTGCTACTATGACAGCCTCTGCCAAATACTCCTCTTTTTCGTTGACGACTATGCCCAGTATTTTATTCTTTTTTATAATAAAATCCGTGACAAAACTATCAAAATGCACTTCTCCACCATATTTCAAGATGGTTTCACGGATGTTTTCAACTACTTGCGGCAGCTTATTTGAGCCGATATGAGGGTGGGCTTCTACTAAAATATCCGCACTTGCACCATGTTCGACGAGCAATTTTAATGATTTTTCAACCGAGCCACGCTTATGGCTTCGCGTGTAAAGTTTACCATCCGAATAAGTGCCTGCGCCACCTTCGCCAAAGCAATAATTGGAGTGCGGATTGACAATGCCGAATTGTTGGATGGCTCGAAGGTCGCGTCGGCGTGCTCTCACATCTTTACCTCTATCAAAAACGATGGGTTTGAAACCCTTCTCAATCAACTCTAATGCTGCAAAATAACCCGCCGGACCTGCCCCGATTATGATTACTCTTTTGGCATCCGATACATTTTTGAACGTTTCTAATATTACCGCTTCGGGCGTAGCTACCCCCTCAGTATAAACCTCAATCCGAAGCTGATAAACAGCCTCACGTCCTCGCGCATCTACTGAGCGACGGAGTGTTTTCATATCAGTAATGGTGGTTTCAGGAATATTAAGTTTTTCTGCAGCTGCTTGGCGTATAGCGGCAGCGTCGTGAGCCTCAGCCGGAGAGAGGCGCAATTCAATTTCTTTCATTTGACCAATATTTATTTGGTAAAAACTGACTCCTTTTAGAGTACTTTATAAGTAATTAAAGTGCAAATTTATGACAATTGTATGACAGTATTCAATGTTTTTTCTATTTGTTTTTGATGTCTATCAAAATGTGTCTCAAAAAAATCAATCATTTGAGAAATATTCATCTTGCCAAATATCTGATGGCGCCATATTTCGCTCACAATCACATTATCGGGAAGTTTATCTATAAAATATTGTAAATCAAGTCGTTGCGAAGCCCATTCTATTTTCAAGGTTTCAAAATCCGCATCATCGGGAAATGTTTCCAATAATGACGGCGCTTTATATTTGAAGGGCAAAGCGAATACAATATTCAAAGCAAGCTGCCGCATTTTACTTTTGAAACCAGCTTTAGGAATATTCACCCCGTAGCTCAATTTTTTTTTCATATAAGTCAAAGATGCTAATTCTGCAGTCATCAAATGCTGCATGACTTGCAAAGTTGACCAAGCCTCTGGTGTCGGTTTTTTATTCAAAACAGCATGATTGTATTTCGACAAATCCGACATCAGTTTGACGCGTTTATTTTCAAGGGTGTGCCATTGATATTTTATTGTTGATTCCATTTTTTATTAAGGTCATGCTTGAGCAGTAGGGGTATTGAAATTCATTGGAAATGGCGGCACGTCTTTTTCTTCAATATTGCCAAATTGCTGTTCAAATTTGTTGATATTGTCAGCTAAGGCAGTCAACAAACGTTTGGCATGTTCAGGTGTGAGGATGATGCGGCTCTTAACTTTTGCTTGCGGCACATTGGGCATCATGCGAATAAAATCCACGACAAATTCCGAATTGGAATGTGAAATAATTGCCAAATTAGAATAAATGCCTTCCGCTATCTCTTCGGACAACTCAATATTTATTTGACTTTGATTTGGATTTGGAATACTTGCCATTATATTTTCTTTTTTGATGAATAATTTTTTTAATGAAATAAAAAACGATGCAATAATAATAAAAGTTGCAATAAAACCACCCCCCCATTACTTGAACCTTCAAACCCATGCATCAAAATCTAATTAATTCAATGAATTTAATGAATTCAATCAATCGACCTATCTAAATGCACATAACCACCATCCACATGAATCAACTGACCAGTGGTATGACTCGATTTATCGGACAATAAAAATGCGACCATATTAGCTATCTCTTCGCAAGTGGTCATGCGATTTTCTAAGGGAATGCGGGCAGTGATTTTTTTAAAAGTCTCTTCAGGATTCGGCAGCGTTTGAATCCAACGCGCATACAAAGGCGTCCAACTTTCAGCCACTATCACAGCATTCACTCGAATCCCATATTTCAATAATTCAACCGCCCACTCTCTCGTGAGTGCGTTGCGCCCACCGTTGGCTGCGGCATAAGCCGAGGTGTTGCCTTGTCCTGTTTCAGCCGTTTTTGAGCCAATATTGACGATTGCGCCCTTGGATTCTTTCAAATAAGGCAGGGCATGGTGCGCCATGAGATAATAATGCACCAAATTTTTATGCAGCGATGCCATGAAATTTTCGTAGTTACCATGCTCCAAACCTACGCCATCGTTCACACCCGCATTGTTCACCAAGCCATCTATGCGACCATATTTTTGAGCAACAGCTTTCACCGCTTTTTGACAATCGGTAGGCTCTGTCAGTTCCGCCACGACGGAAAATGCTGTGCCGCCCTTGGCTTCAATTTTATCCACCGTTATTTTATTATCCGCTTCATTGCGCCCGACGATAGCCACAATGACCCCCTCAGTACCGAGTACTTCTGCAATGCCTTCGCCTATCCCTTTTGCTCCGCCCGTGACGATGATGACTTTATTTTTAAGTCCTAAATCCATTTTTTATAATTAAGTGATTGTATTAATAGGTGATTTACTGAATACCCAATTTAAATATTGGGTGCATAAGTAACCATTTTTCGCCTTCTTGAGCCTCTTTGAGCGGTTTTTGAAAACGCCACATCAAGGTTTCCCACGCTTGCACATCAGGATTTGAGGCGTCCATCGCCGCTTTTTTTTCAAAACTAAAATCGGCATTGGCTTCTAAAATCATGAACAAACGTGTGCCGATGCGGTATATTTCCAAGGTAGTAACGCCTGCTTCGCGGATGCTGCGGTCAATAGCTGCGGGTATTTTTTCATGGTATCGCTCATATTCGGCAATCAGTTTGGGCGATTTTTTTAAATCGAGGGCTAAACAGTAGCGTTGCATCATTCACAGTATTTTAATTTTTAATCCAATTGTTCAAATGCTCCAATCAAGACACATTTATTAATTTTCAAAGCTAAGGTAATATGTTTCTGATTAGGTTGTATGAGTTCTTTAGTGTAAATAAACTTCAATTTTGTAGGTTTTAAATGATGAGTAAATATATATACCCCTCAGTAAAACTGTAATTTTTAAGTAAAATTTGCGTTAAAACAGATAAATTCGCTTTTAGAAAATATTTATTGAAATTTAAAACCACCTTATTGTGCAATATCTAAAATTACTGATTATAATTACTTTATCTCTTGCTTCACAATACGGTCTGATAGCTCAATATACAGATTTGACGAAAGATAAAAACGTTTCGTGGATTGCTGAAATTGAGACTAATTATTCTTTTGAAATGGCTCAAACATCCAGAACAGAGATGATTAATTGGGTATATCCTGTTAAATTTACGCAAAATAAGGCAAGTGTTTTTCAAAACAATGTCTCCATTGATACCACTTTGTTTTGGCAATCATTTATTGATTCTTCATGTTTGATAAAGGGAAAAGGCGTTTACATAGATTCTATACGATATTCAGGCGACTCTTTAATTCATTCATGTAGATGTTTATTGAATTATGGATCATATCAAATAATCGCTTCGATTGATGTAAAAAGTCACAATATAAGCCCGACAGTTGTACATAATAAACGTTTGCTTTATCATTATTCCCATTTTAGAGTCCGTCAGATACTTTATTACGACTATAAGAGAAAGCAATTTAGAACTCGTGCTATTGCCGTAATGCCTATATTCAAACACAACAGAGATGGCTTAGGTGAGAAAGAAGTGGAGACTTATTGGATAAATATTTATGGTAAACAAAAAAAGTCGAAACTCAATATTCAGTCGAAAGATATAAATTACGCTATCAAAACTGTTACACGTTTTGAAAATAATATCAACATTGAACAATTAAAAGTTGTCAAAAATACGCGCAATCATCCTCAACTGAATGAATGGATAGTTCAACTTGTGAATAGTAAAAAACAGAAAATATATGATTCAGGAAATGATGAAATGATGAATCCTACTCAGATTCAGGCTGTTTTTACTCAAACAGATTCTACTCAAGTTTTTAATCCTGAAACAAATGAATTGAAGGTGATTGTCCATCAAAAAGGCTTAAAAGCTGAAAATATTAAGGCAATAAAACTATATCAAACTTGGGGTATTGATAAAAAACGGTATCAACTCTATTCTGATTTAACAGGCTTGGCTCCAGTAGAAACTATATTTTTTAATGGTATAATCTGTTATGAGCGCCCGATTTTTATCATCGCTTCAAAATAGAATTAAACAAACAAATCATTCATTCTTACTTCATTTTGCATCAGTGAATATGTAAATATTTCAATTATTTGAAGCCTTTAAAATGATTATAGATTGAGGATTCTATAAATCAAACCAAACACGATAAGCACAAATGAAATTGTATAAATCATCTTATTCCACTTAGCTAAACAGTTGGGCAGATAAATATCAAAGTTATCTTTTGTAGAATCTGAATACCTTCGAGCAACTATTGTAAGCGGACATACTTTATTGAAAATGAGCAAAACCAAGCCTTCCAAGACGATAAGTCCTATTCCAATCCAGACAAATTTGTTGATTTTATTGATAATTACGGCATAAGCCATGTAGAATAACAGGACATTGAAAAACATCCATACGAGGGTATGAATGATTTTAACAAGGATAAGTTTCGTTTGATTAGTCATATTATTCCCAGATTTTGCATGTATTAAGCTTAAATATCCTCTAAGTATTTCACTCTTTTTTGCACCCCCTCAGTATTTTGCCGCATATCCCAAAACCCAACCAATTGCACCGCCCATAATGCCAACGGTCAGACCTGCCGCCGCTATATCCACCAATAAAGGCGTGAGGCTATTGAAAAAATGACTTGTCGAGTACCAATATGAATTGGTCATGGTAGCGACTAAAATACCGACGACCGCCCCGAATAGTACGCCTTCTTTGGGTGTATGTACCGTTGTCCATTGACCCATAAGGATAGCTAATAACATGGCATAAGCAGCGCACGAGACAATCAGCATCAGCATACTCGCCTCTTCATCCGATTTTTTAAAACCCACAATTTGCGTGGTGTTGGCACTCATATATTTGCCTAAAAGTCTGTCAAAAATAAGCCAACCAATGCCGAAATAAACAATTGTGCCTACTAAGGCAGCTAATACAATTTTTATCATTTTTTTTAATTTCTCAGGCTATAAAAATTCTGTACTTATTAGTCAAAAATAAGGCGAAAAAATCAAACCAAAACCGCTAATTGAAAATCAACAAGTGCCTTCAAATCCTTTTTTGACGTATAGATTTTGCGAGTAATATTGAGACCATTCCACAGATTTATGAGTGATAAAGACAACAATCGAGCATCAGTTTTGGTCGTTAATTCGCCCGTTGCCTGTGATGCCTTTAACTGTTCAAAGAAGATATTTTCCATCTTTTTTAAGTGATTACTGGCAATTTCTGTCAATTCTACGTCAATATTTGACAAAGCGGTAATTGTATTGCCCGCAAAACAACCTTTATTGTGTTCTGAAATAGAGCATTTCGCCAACTCATAAAAAATAGATTTTATAACGTTCATCGGTTTTTTACTCGCTTTGAGTTGTCGTTTCAATTCTTCAAACGAGAGGGTTTCGTAATGAGTAAAAGCATTGATAAATAAGTCTTTTTTACTGCCAAAACTGTGGTAAAAACTGCCCCTTTGCAGCCCCATTGTGTGCATCAAATCATCTGTACTCGTTGCGCCAAATCCCTTTTCCCAAAAGAGACTTGCGGCATTTTGCAAGGCTTTTTGTTCGTCAAATATTTTAGGTCGTCCTGCCATTTTTATAGTTTTGATGCAAAGATGTGTATTTTGTACTAATTAGTTAAGTATTGTGCGAATTATTTTACCCTCAGTGTTTCTCTTCATTTTAAATTAAAAAAACGCTTGACTATCTCATTGATAATCAAGCGTTTGTGGGTTTAATACCCCTCAGTATTGAGGTATTCTTAAGGGAATTTTATTTAAAACACACCAAGAAACCCTGTTTATTTTACCAAATGAAACATGTCTTCATTCGATTTTCTGACTTTAGCAAAATTAGCCGTTACGTCGCTATCTGCTCTAAAACCCATTGGCATAATGACGACGGCTTTCAATCCTTTTTCGTTCAGACCCAATATTTTATCAAACGCTTCTACATCAAAACCTTCCATCGGGCAGGCATCTACTTTTTGTTCAGCCGCCGCCGCAAGTGCTGTTCCAAGCGCAATATAAGCCTGTTTTGTTGCCCAAATTTGCTGTTGCTCCGCAGGTAAAGCACCGACTGTACTCAACATCATACCTTTGTAGCCATCTAATACATTTATAGGAATACTTCTCGTAGTCGCCACATTATTGACAAATGCCTGAATATCTACTTCGGTAATTTTAAGGGGCACCGTGAAAACAAGGATATGCGAACTACTACCAACCTGCGCTTGCCCATAAGCTGCTGCTTGCAATTGCTCTTTTATGCCTTTGTTTTCGACAACAATCACCGTGAAAGGCTGTAATCC
>JAYTON010000449.1:0-16099 GCA_043747725.1 Saprospiraceae bacterium | reverse complement strand
GCCATTTTTAAAGTTTTGGGCAAACAGCACACCCAAGCTGTAACTAACTGAGTCCATATTGTTTTTTAAATTTTGAGCAAACATTGCAACTGATATTGTAATAGCTGCAAAAGTCAAGAGAATTTTTTTCATTTTATAACTAATTTTGATTTAAATATGTTCTAAAAAAAGTGATGCAAAAGTAAGTTTTTGTATTGAGACGAAGTGTTAAGAAAAAGTCAAAATATAATTTATTGAAAAAAGTTGCTCCCATTTGGTCAAATTTGCTAAAAATACTGAGGGGGTAAAAATCAAAGGCTACCCTAAAAGTTCTCACTTTTAAAATAGCCTTCGACAACAAAAGATATTTAAAACATTATTTACTCCGATTTAATGATGGATTTGAACATAACCACTGTAAATATCACCTTTTTCTAAGATGACTTGATAGAAATATGTACCATCTGGTACTAATAGGTCATTCCAAGTGCCGCCCCAATTGTTTTGATAATTGCCATCTTCAAAAAGTCTATTACCCCAACGGTTGTAGATAATCACTCGCGTATTAGGGAAGTTTTCTAAGCCATCTATTGTAAAAAAGTCGTTTTTACCATCCCCATTCGGTGTGAAACCGTTGTAAATGACCAATCCATCGCATATTGTTTTCACTCGAATCATCGCCATATCGCAGCCATTGTCGTTACAGATTTCGTACATAAATTCATCTATATATTTTGAGCTACAGAAATTTTCTTTCGGTGTATATTCCACATGCCATTGACCATTCACATCTTTCAGTACCACCGTACCATATCGAGGCTCAGTCATCAAAGTAATTTTATTCAATTTGCCATTGATTGTATCATTTTGAATCACTTGAATGATTACCATCGTGTTAATCTTTATACTCGCTGTATCATCCACAGCAATCGGCAATAATGCTCCCCCGACAGTTACATTTACAACAATGGTATCACAAACGCCCAACGTATCGCATATTACCCAGCAGGATTTACCTTTTCCAACCGCTACACCTTTAATAATAACACAGGTATCTCCTAAAGTTTGAAACTGAACGGCAGTCGCTGTCGAATCAGAGCAAATATTGCGTATCGGCATTGTATGCGGTCTGTTCATTGTCAAACAAATTGTGTCTGATTTTCCAATATTGACAACCACTTTAATTGAGTCATTATGCAGTAACACAGTCGTATACAAATTAACTGTTTTACACTCAGCTGAATCTGTACAAACTGTAAAGCAAGCTGTATCAGTACCAATTCTGATACCTTTCATGACAATACAATTCGCTGCGTTTAAAGTATAAGAAACATTTCGATTAGAAGTTAAAAAGCAATTATTTAAAATAGTCTTGATTTTTCCCTTTAAATTCAGTTGACTTAAACAGTAAACAACATTATCGCCTATCAAAATGGTATCAGAACGGTTAATTACTGAGGGGTCTGTGATAGTCGTGAAAATGACGGTCGTTACGCATTTACCCGTTGTATCGCATAAAGTCCAACAGCTTTTATCAGTGCCCGAAGCTAATCCTTTGGTGACAATACAAGAGTCTTTGATAATTTCATAACCAACTGATGTATTCAAAGGGTTAGAGCAAATGTTAGTCAACATAAAGGTATTGCCTTTTAACCCGCTCGTTTTCAAACAAATAGTATCATTTTTTCCTATATTAATGGTCACTCGAATAGTATCATTAGTAGGTGTTATTATTGGGATAACGGTTGTATAAAAATTAATAACACCACAAATGCTGCTATCCGTACAGACAGTAAAACATGCTGTATCAATGCCTTGAGTCAGACCTGTGATGATTAAACAATTCGTAGAATCTATTGAAAAAGAAGCATTCCGATTAGTTGAACCCAGACAATTATTAGTGACACTTATAATTTTTCCAAGCAGATTCAAATTACTAAAACAATATTTCAAGCTATCACCTACTAAAACGGTGTCTTTTCTATTAATTACTGAGGGGTTAACCTTGGTTGTAATAATTGTTGTATCACATCTATTTGTGGAATCACAGACGACCCAACAGCTTTTAGCAGTGCCTGCGGTCACACCTTTTATGATGATACAAGTGCTGTTATAGATTGTATATTCAACTGTTTTATTGGAGGTATCGGCGCAAATATTAGTGACCGTAAAAGTGGTGCCTTTCAAGCCCGTTGTTTTCAAACAGATCGTATCACTCTTGCCTATTTCAACTGTTACTCTGACAGAATCAATGATTGAAACTCTTACATCAGTGATAAATTTCACTTGCACGCAATAGCTACTATCCGTACAAATGGTAAAACAAGCCGTATCAATACCAACACTTAAACCCTTCATAATCAAGCAGTTAGAGGCATCAAAAGTATATGATACATATCGATTTGAAGTCGTCGGACAAGTATTGACGATTTTATTGATATTACCTGGAATGTTTAGATTACTCAAGCAATAAACGACTGTATCGCCTACTAAAATGGTGTCACGATGCTCTGATACTGAGGGGGTGCTGTATCCACGCTTGATGATGAATTGAGAATCTCTGGTCATATTTCCACAGGCATCAATCGCTATCCATTGGCGGACAAATACACTGTCATTACCATTCATGCCTTTAAAAGTGAGGCTTGGTGTAAGGGTGACACTGGTGCAATTATCCGTTGCCGTGACGTTCGCATTTGGAATATTATCCAATTGACTGATAATCATATCGTTTGGTACACCGCTCAAAACAGGTGGTGTATTATCCGTTACTTTGATAAATATTCTGAATATACTCGAATTGCCTAAGCTGTCTCGACCTGTCCAAGTATAAGTTTTTAAAGTTAAATAACCATCTACTGGGCAATTACCATTGACAATAGTTGAATCCAAAGTTAAGGTTGGATTGGCATCTAAATTATCAGTAATTTTAACGCTATTTAAAGTAAAATAAATAGGCTTATTGCAATTAAATGTTGTCAATGTATCGGCGCTTTTTTTACTTGTCAATAGAGTATCAACCGTTACAAAAGTAGGTGGAACAGTATCAATAGGTGTGGCACTCCATAAAATTTGAACTTTAGCTGAATCTAAACAACCACCTGCATTGCCATATTTAAGTGAAATGTTAGCCACAGGTCTAGTCGGTACATACATTAAAACAGAATCAGTTCCTAAAATAACATTCTTATCAATATCTGTCCATTTATACTCTTGTGCGCCTAATCCCGCTAACAAAATAGTATCGCTTGCAACCACAGAAATGCTGTTACTGCTAATAACGAAGTTAGAAACCATTGTCATCGCTCCTCTACTGAGGGGTACGCTGTAATAATGCTCGCCATTTGAAGTAGTGATAATCTCCGTTCTACAAACAGATACATTTGTTATACAAACCAAATCTTTTAAAGACAACGTTGATAAAGCTATATCCAAAGCACCTGAACATGGCAATGTATCAGCAGCGTTGACTGCAAAACTCAAAATAGCTTCATCATTTTGTAGAAGATTGGCTGGTTGAAACCATGTCAAAATTTGTATCCCTCCCACGTTTCGAATAGTGGGTTCCCCTGAAATCCATATAGCTGGAGCAATAGCTGTAGAGGTATATGGTCTGTAAGTGATACCCGAAGGTAATTTAACACTAACTTCGTCCGAAGTATCACTTGGATTAGTTGTTATATTTCTAAATTTCACTTGAATATTAGAAACACCGCCCGGTACAAATTTATTATTAGTGCCAACATTGACATCATAAGATTTGGATGTAGAGAGCGTTGCACCCTGAATCTCGATAGGTAAAGATTCACCTGCTTCAAAATTCGAAGGCGTGCTACAAACCGTTTTACCTACAAAACTAAAATAGTTTAAAGAGCCGCTTTTGAAATCACAATCATTGGTGAATTTAAATTTGATTTTAAATTCATTGGAATCATTCGGGCTTGAAGGGTTGAAGCCTTTCAATCCTTTTTGATGTAAAAATGCATTGAGGTATTCAAAATTAGCAAATTCATAGTTTCGACCGCGTTGATTAGCCCCTACATAAGCAGGTGTGCCCGTAGTAGGCTTATAAGCTGCACCCGAAGGATAGGCAACTTCAATGCTACTTAAAACGAGCGTCGCCCCTTGCAAAGGAATTGTCAAACGGGTTTTGATGTCATATGCTGTACCTAAATCAGTATTTCTTAACAACACTTCTAAGGTTGTTGTATCGCAAATACCCGGTTTGGTAGCTATATTTTGATTGATAAAATTAGCATCGATAAATGGATTTTCAGTTCTAACCTGAGCATAAATGACTGAGTCAGCACAAGGCGCATATTGAGTAGGTGTCCAAGCTGAATCAGAAGGCAAGGCACATAACCAACCTGTCCGCAAGTCCACACTTGTTGTGCCGCATTCTCTCACGACTGCTGTTACCCTGACCACATTGCAAACGTCATCGATGGTTTTTGACGGTGAAACTTCTGAAACGCCATTGAGAAAAGCAAATGCTTTTGTAGAATCTGTTGGATAATACCGAACTTGATGATTAATTGGACTCAAATTATTGGTAATATCTTGAATTGAAATAACTTTAAAACTTAAAGCAGGCGATGTAGGAAGTATCGAAATCCATGAATTGGAAGCACTCCCTTTATCACTTTTATTACATAATTTAACCGTCCAATCAGCCGTATCATTTACAATCGTGATACTTGGATTGCTGATAGGCGTAAATTCCAGTTGAGCTGGGTAGGTATAAACCACTTTTTGATTGTCCAAACGAGCCGTATCTTTTAGATAAGGCGAGCAACTGCCATCACCAATATCTTTGGCATAATACCGATCGCGATAATAAATGGTCGGTTTGATAATATAAATGTTGTCACCAGTTGAACTACTTGTCACTGTAGCACAATTTGGAACAGCTTTTATTCTAAAATTAAATGCGTAAGAAGTCAAACGATTCAAGGAAGGCACGGCTAATAATGTGTCGAAAGTGGCTTTATATATTCCTGTACTGTCCAAATTAGCTAATGGAAAAAAACTGTTACCATAAATAGGATGATCAGCGATCGAAATTTCAACAGTTGCTGTAAAAGCTTTGATAAAATTAGGGTCATATTCAAGAGCAATTGAATCGACTCCTACAGCTTGACGGTATTCTTCTCCAAAATATTTATAATAATCATTGTTAAACATGGTGATTTTATATTCCAAATTCGCTTCACTACAGCCAATCGGGAAATTGGAACTACTCGGATATGAGAACAGAGCTTGCGATTTACCGACCCTCAATAAAGCACCATAATTATCGCAAGCATATAAAGAATCATCTTCTATGTAGTAACCATAAGCTCTAAAATTAGGCACTTTCTCAAACGTATATTTGTAAGGACCTTCAGGATTCACTGCAAACTCACCTACAAAGTTCACAGAGTCGCCCATACTGAGGGGGGCTATGCCGAGGCTTGCCAAACATGGTTGTAAGTCAAAATAGAGGGATTTTGTTGTATCAGTCCTCACTGCTCTCATATTAGTTCCATCAACTGTACAATTATAGGTGTTACCACCATGTATAATAATGAGATTACCTCTTGAAAAAGTAAAAATATCATTCAAACGGTTCGAATCGTTTTTAGAAATATTATCATAAGAAATCAGAATACCAATGCTATCTAAAATAGGCGTTGCACCCACAACATTCGTAACTGTCATCCGAATTGAATCGCAAGACAAAGCCACATCCGTATGTACTTCACTGGCAGTTAATTTAGTTGAATAGGTATCATCTAAATAACCGAAAGTAGTTCTTTCAGCTTTAAATGAGACTGTTTGCAAACCTTTCGAACAATTATAAATGGGGTTCGGTACACATGGGGGCGAAGCATAGTGAATACGCGGGCCCGCTATTGTATCGCAATACCAAGTATGGCGGCAGTCGCAAGGAGGGCAATAAAAAGCTGTTTCTATTGGGAAAGCAGTAGAACCTGGTTTAGCTGTACAATCTGCTTGAAAACCAAATGTTGAAAAATATTCGCCATTCAAATATTGTGCTTTAGTCGCATCAAATGCCATATAAACTGTATCATTAGATACATTAAAATTCACCAATGGCATATTGTCTTCAAACCAAGTCATTTTCATAGAATCCTTCACAGCTATAACACCATTAGGCATTTTAATAGCTACTAAAAGAAGCTCTTGACCATTGCAATTGCGTTCAAAATTGAAAACATTGCGGACTTGATGATGCATAATTTTGAAAGGTACACCATCCGTTTTAGTATCAGGGTCAACGCAATTTTCAATATAATCACTTGAATTGATGGGATTGAAAAAACGGGGTTGAAGATAGGTTGTCCGACTTTGACAAAGGTCGGTATAATCCAAACGAGCATTAAAACCTGCATCAAAATCATTGGTGCAGAAATCTGCTCTATTGACCAATGAAACACTGCACTCTACTTGGTATTGAACAGATACTTCAAATTTACTGCCTACAGCCAAATCGTCATAAAATCCATCGCCATCAATATCGCTTAAACCACCCGGTCCATCTGGATCGGTATTAAAAAGTGGATTATCTTTAATGTCGATGATTGGATTTGTACCGATAGGAATGTTGACACCGCCAATTTTTATTGAAATAATATTATAACCAGAAGATTTTAATTTTAAAGAATCACTCAAACCTATACCTGCAGACACATCAAACATACTACCTGTACCCGCATCCACTTCAACACCTGTATTAGTAAATGTCACCGATTGGCGACCGTCCTTACAGTACCCCCCCTCAGTATTTGGAAGAGAACCGCTGCTTTGAAATGAAACATTGACAGAACCTTGACCTAATTTAACAATATCTTGTCGTGAAATAGTATTACAATAACGTCCTTCACAACCCCACGACATGGCATGAGTACTAATTCGAGATTTATCGCAATTCGCTACGCATATTTCTTCAATAATAGTAACTGTTTCATCTGTCTCAAATAATTTATTGCCATTTGATGGACCCGAACCGATTGTATTCAATTGGAAAACTGACTCAGGTATAATCATGGCAATCAACGTATCGCCATCTGCATTAAATGTTGGGTTTTTAGTATAAGAAATTATCTGACCGTTGACCGTAATATTTTTAACCGAAACACCAGGTCCTTGAGAATTGGTGTAAATAAAGCCTTTTATATAGCCATCAAGACCGCCATAATTTATCAAAGTCGTTCTTTGGTAACATTGCCCTACACGAGCTCCGCTCGGTGCATTATTACTGACAAACATTGTAAACGAAGGTACTTTGAGGGCATCTCTATATTCTGTGGATAAATCACTCTCTTTAACACCTAAAGATGCTCCCAAATCATATAAAAAATCCCATTTATCAACTACTGATAATGTATCATTTAAAGTCAAGGAGTCGGTATAACTACAATTGACTTTTACAACATACTGAATATCTATTAAAGAAGAAGAGATTGGTGCCAAATCCGGCAATTGAAATAGCGGCCGATTAGGATTGCTAATATCAATCAAATTCACCCCCACTGACGAGCCTGCCACTTCCATGCGAACAAGCTCAACGCCCTTGAAAAGGTTGAGGCGAGCTTGAATATTTTGACGGGTTGAAGAGGACAACCCCTCAGTACTGACGGTAACTGTGACTGTTGCTTCGTCCCCACAGACGACTAAATTGCGTGGAGCCGATGCTGCATCTTTAAAGTTGACCTTGAGATTATTTTGTCCTGAAAGCATAAATGGTAAGACGCCCATCATAAAACTTAATGCTGACAAACAATAATATTTGTAAAAATAACTCATGGGAGTTGTTGGTTTGAAATAATGGTTACGAGTAAATGAATTTATATAGTCATAAATTATAGCTGCTTCATGTGCGAAATCAACTTAGAAATAATCCAATTCCATGCCATTTTAAGGGTAGATACTGAGGGAGGGAATTTTAATATGTATTTTTATCTACATTGTAGTTTTATGTAAAATATTGATTGTCATTATTTTACATAAAATAATAAATCTAAAATGATAAAAGGGATGCTGAGAATGTGGTGAGCAGACGGGAAGGGACTTGGCTTGTAAATACAACGATATTGTTAGCTTTTACTTGATGAATTTTTAATATCATACTAAGCCTATAAGGTTTTTAAAAACCTTATAGGCTTGTGAATTTCTCAATTAAATCAAAAAAAACCTTTCCAAATGAATGGAAAGGTTTTAATTGTAATACAGAACTTGCGTTCCGCTTGTATATGTATGTATGCGAAATAGGAGTTCCGCACTACTTTATTACATCATGCCGCCCATGCCACCCATGCCGGCAGGAGCATGAGAATGACCAGCTTCTTTTTCAGGCTTATCATTGATGACACACTCAGTTGTTAAAACCATGCTGGCAATAGACGCTGCATTTTCCAAAGCTACGCGAGCCACTTTCGTCGGGTCAATAACACCCGCCGCCTTAAGGTCTTCGTATTTGTCAGTGCGGGCATTGTAGCCATAAGCACCTTTACCTGCTTTAACTTTCATAGCCACCACACTGCCTTCAACACCAGCATTTTCAGCAATAATGCGCAAAGGAGCTTCCAATGCTTTACGAACAATATCAATACCAGTCGTTTCGTCAGGATTCAAGCCTTTGAAACCCTCGATAGCCGTGATAGCGCGAATTAAAGCCACACCGCCACCTGCTACGATGCCTTCTTCGATAGCTGCACGAGTCGCATGTAAAGCATCGTCAACACGGTCTTTTTTCTCTTTCATTTCTACTTCAGTCGCTGCTCCAACATAAAGAACTGCTACACCGCCAGCCAATTTAGCCAAGCGTTCTTGAAGTTTCTCACGATCATAATCGCTTGTAGTTGATTCGATTTGACCTTTCAATTGGTTGATACGCGCTTTAATGTCGCTGTCAACACCTTTACCATTCACAAGGGTTGTGTTATCTTTATCAACTGTGATTTTTTCACAATTACCTAAATGTTCCAAACCTGCGTTTTCTAATTTATAACCTTGCTCTTCGCTGATAACCGTACCGCCTGTTAGAATTGCAATATCTTCCAACATCGCTTTACGGCGATCGCCAAAACCTGGTGCTTTTACTGCGATTACTTTCAAACCTGCGCGTAAACGGTTAACCACCAATACCCCCAATGCTTGAGAATCAACATCTTCTGCAATAATCAAAAGCGGACGACCTGTACCCAATGATTTTTCCAAAATCGGCAACATCTCTTGCATATTACTAATTTTTTTATCATAAATAAGAATCAATGGATTCTCATATTCTGCCACCATCGTATCTGCATTTGTGATGAAGTAAGGCGACAAATAACCTCTATCGAATTGCATACCGATTACTTCTTCTACATAAGTATCTGTACCTTTCGCTTCTTCAACCGTGATAACACCATCAACAGAAACACGCTCCATGGCATTAGCAATCAGAGCACCGATTTCATCATCATTATTAGCTGAAATAGCCGCTACTTGCTGAATTTTTTGAAAATCTTTATTGATATGCTCTGTTTGAGATTTCAAGTTTTCAACAACTTTTCTCACTGCTTTCTCAATACCGCGCTTCAAATCCATCGGATTAGCGCCTGCTGCTACGTTTTTCAAGCCTGCATGTACCATTGCTTGAGCCAAAACAGTAGCCGTAGTAGTACCATCACCTGCTGCATCAGCCGTTTTAGAAGCTACTTCTTTTACCATTTGTGCACCCATATTAGCGATGGGATCAGTCAACTCAATTTCTTTTGCTACTGTTACTCCATCTTTAGTGACGATTGGTGCGCCAAAACTTTTTTGAATAATCACGTTACGACCCTTAGGTCCTAATGTCACTTTTACTGCATTAGCGAGAGCGTCAATTCCGCTTTTAAGCTGCTCTCTCGCATCGGCGTTAAAGGTTATTTCCTTTGCCATAATATGCTGATTTTAGTTTTTTTATGAATTAAAATTATTTAAAATAACTACTGATAACACCCCCTCAGTATTAGGGTTTAAAATTGATTATTTTTTAAAAATTTAATTGATAAAAAATAATCCTCTACAATTGCTTAAAGAATGACAAGGATATCATCTTCACGCATGATGAGATAGTCCTCACCTTCGAGAGTCATTTCCTGACCTGAATACTTTCCGTAAAGTACCATATCACCTTTTTTAACGTGTAAGGCTTTGCCTTCTTTGCCGGGACCTACAGCAATGACTTCACCACGTTGTGGTTTCTCCTTAGCTGTGTCCGGGATAATGATGCCGCCCTTAGTTTTCTCTTCTGCCGGTGCGGGCTTCACTACTACTCTGTCGTTTATCGGCTTCATAGTCGATTAGATTTTTGAATTGCGAATTTGGTTAAACAATAATTGTTAATGAAAAATTAATACTGCTCAAAGCCTATCATTTAATGTGCCAAGCGGTTTTTCTGTAATTTATTCTGCCAATATTGCAGTTTCTTTGCTTGAAGGCGCGCAAAAGTAGCTTTAAATACTGAGGGGGTGAAATTTTATCACGACAATTTGTCATTCTTACGTTTATTTTATTTATTATAATGTTAGGGAATACAAAAAGCCGTCTTAACATGTCAAGACGGCTTTTTTATCCTCAAATATCATTGCTCTGTTAAAAGCAAATGAGTTAAAATCATTGTGATTGCAACTTAATATCTGATACAGCTCCTCCTTTTGAAATAAAGAAATATGAAACTATACATAAAACAAATAAAGCAGCTACCAAATACCATGTAATCTTTTCAATAGCATCAGCCGAGCGAGCTGCACCAAACATTTGATTCGCGCCTGAACCATAAGTAGAGTCGATACCGCCTCCTTTAGGGTTTTGAATCAATACTGCACCAATTAATAAGAGTGCTACAATCGCAATTAAAACAGTTAGAGTCGTTAACATTTTTTATCTTTTTTAATGTACAAAAATCTGATTTTCTCCAAACGAGTCATTTGAAAGACGAAATAAAACGATTTTAAAAATCATTTATAAATCAGTATTACGTAGTTTTTCAATTTTGGCTGCAAAGTAATCACTTTTTTCAGGAATTAACAAACATAATCTTTTATACATTTCAATAGATTTTTTATAATTGCCTTGCCAAGCTAAAATATCTGCTAATGTTTCCGAAATCATGTCATCATTTTCTTCTATACTTTTTGCTGCCAATTCGTGCATATTCTTTTTCTTTTTCTTCTTTTTAGGTACTTCATCGTCTAAAAGTTCATCAGAATTTCCTTCAAAATAATCTTCATTTTTATTTAAAGAAGGATTATTCAATCCGAATAAATTATCTGGCAAATCTTGCGGCTTTTCAAACATCAAAGTCAAGACGCTTTCATTCAAAACATGTTTATTATCTGTAAGTGTAATTGTTTTATTCTCAATGTTTTGTGTGGCAACTACGGGCTTAGTAGCTGGCGTAATTTCTTGTGTATGAATCCTTGTAGCTATATTTTCAGGTGGCATCATTTTGAATTGGCGTAGCCATTCAGAGAAGCTTAATTTAACAGACTCAGGATTACCCGACGGTGAGTTATCCATTATAATCGTCTTCCCATGATTGATGATTTCAATTTCTACATCCGATTTTTTCGTCATAATTTCTTCTTCAAAATGGCTTTCGGGTGCTATTTTTTCATGCTTACACTGAGGGGTCTCCTCTACTCTATTGACTATTTCATTCGATTCAAAAGAAAGCGCATTTGGGTTATCAAAAATAGGCTCAAGTATTTGCCAATTTGAATCCTGAGTATCTTGTTTTTTCTCTATAATAAATTGATTTTCAATAAATTCCTCATTATCGCCCAATTCCTCAAAATGCTTAATTTCTTCATCAATTATTTGATTTTCAGGTTCTTTTGACTCTGGTATTTCTCTAATATCTTCTAAATTTTCAAAATCAAACGGTTCTGTTGGGTGTGGAATTTCTTTTGGATTGTCATTTTTATCCAATATATCTTCATTAGAAAATACATCTTCAAAATCATCTTTAAGAGACTCCTCATCTTCAATTTTTTCAGACTCATATAATGCTTCTAAGGTCGGAATAAAAGGTAGAGGCTCTTCCATAATTGCTTTTTCTTCCTCTTCGTCTGTAGATTGGAAGTCTTCTAAAGTTGTCAATTGCTTTTCAGGTGATTCAGAAATGCCATTCCCACCCGTAAAATCCAAAGCAGATGCACCAAACTCTGATAAAATATGCTCAATAGCTAAATCTACTTCCTTTTCATCATAATTTTTATGGCTTTCAACAGTAGAATCAGTTAAAATATCAGATTGCAAAGGCATTGTCAAATCTATAAGGTTTGGACTGTCTTCATCATTACTATCAATTTTTATGTCATCGCCAAATTCTACACCACCCCAATCTAATTGCAAATCCGAACTCAAAGCCGCAGTATTATCATTATAAATTTCAGAAACATGACGCCCTTCAAGCATTTTTTCAATATTGCTCAACTCCGTCAATTCAAGGTAATCCTCTCCTAAAATGACATTTTCAGGCACATTTTGTAGGGTTTTTAACTTTTTAACGAGCTTGTATAAAAATCGCCGATTGGTAGAATATGCCGCAGCCATTTGTAAGTTGCGTTCATAATCTTTATTCTGTTCGATATACGATTTTTTAAGTAAAAGTACGCGCAAATTGGTAGCATAAGGATATTGAACCACCAATGTTTTCAGTTCCTCATAAGATAGAGTGTAGAGATAGGATTCGTCTTTTAAATAGGCTGTTAGTTGCTCATTATTCATGGTTCACCAATTTTCAGTAAAGGCTTTATTAAAAATATCTTCTAAAATCTTATCTGTAATTTGTTTAATTAATTGATCTTGAACGGCTAATAATTGGCTCGAACCGGGGAAATCCGCTTGAAAACTAAACTGTTGTTTCCACGAGCTTTTTTCATTTTTAGCATCTGTCATCTCTACGGCAATCGTTATTTTCAATTGGTTGAATGCAGCAGGTTGATTGGGTTGAGGGGCTACGGCGATGACTTCAAAACCAACGACAGAACCCGTGAAAGCTAAATCAGCCCCCTCAGTATTGACAAGGTTCAGCCGTGTATTATTGCGTATTTTATCCTTTAGTTTTTCAGTGAAAGTCTGAGCCAATGTGGGCGGTGCAGTGGATGCACTATTGGTAAATAAACTGACTGAAAATGTCTTTGTATCAGGAGAAATTATAACGCCTCTTAACGAATAGCACCCTGAAACCAATGCAATTAATAGAGCAAAAACGGGTATTTTCAAATTCATTTTTAATGTATTATAACTAAAACGTTTACTCCTCAGTATTTGAGGTCTTAAGGTGAAATTAATCCAAAACATATTCTTTAATTTTCCGATAAAGCGTCCGTTCTGAAATACCTAAATCGTCAGCGGCTTCTTTACGTCTATTATTATGCTTTTTTAATGCTTTGACAATCAGATTTTTTTCATGTTCAGCCATATCAAGACTTTCTTCTACTACTTCTACTACTTCTTGGTCATACGCATTGGCTTTATTTTTCTGTATAATTATGGGCTGTTGAGAAAACCTTGGCTGAGTATTAATATCATCATTGTCAATGTCTGAAACTGATTCGGTTTCATCATAAAACATATTATCTGAATTATTATACCCATTGGAAGATTGCCTAAAATCTTGAAACCCTTGAGAGCTGGAATATGAAGGCGAAGGTAATGCTAAATTGTTGATATTCAACGAATTAGGCACGCTCAAATTATTATTTTTAATTAATTCAGCAATAACTGTCTTTAAATAATTCAAGTCGTTTTTCATATCAAAAAGCAGCTTGTACATGATTTCTCTTTCTTCAAAATTACCATCATTCCTGCGTTGAGAAGCGGGCAATGGTCGCTTCAAAAGTTGCGGCATGGCGGTCAATAAATCATCACCCGTAATGACTTTTTCTTGAGAAAGTACTGAAAGTTGTTCGGCAACATTTTTCAATTCCCGAATATTGCCGGGCCACGAATATCGTTCAATAATCATGCGAGCGCGGTCGTCCAATTGTATGGGTGAGGTGCGATATTTATCTGCAAAATCGACTGAAAATTTGCGAAAAAGCAAATAAACATCCTCAGAACGCTCTTTCAAAGAGGGTACTTTGATGGGCACAGTGCTCAAGCGGAAATATAAATCTTCTCTAAAAGTTCCTTTCCTTACGGCTTCATCCAACTGAATATTGGTAGCGGCAATCACGCGCACATCTGTTTTATCCACCTTCGATGAACCGACCCGAACCAATTCGCCATTCTCTAAAACGCGCAGCAACAATGCTTGCGTATCCAATGGCATTTCTCCTATTTCATCTAAAAAAATAGTGCCCCCATTGACGGTTTCAAAATAGCCTTTTCTATCATTGACCGCACCTGTAAATGCGCCTTTTTCATGTCCAAAAAGTTCAGAATTAATAGTGCCAGCGGGTATTGCACCGCAGTTGATGGCAATAAATTGATTGTGTTTACGCGCCGAAAGAGAATGTATAACTTTTGAAAAAACTTCTTTACCAACGCCACTTTCACCTTGAATCAAGACCGTCAAATCAGTAGCGGCTACGCGCACGGCGGTATCCAAAGCTGCATCCAAAAGCTTGGATGAGCCGATAATTCCAAAACGTTGTTTAATAGATTGCAAATTATTGCTCATAAAATAGATTGTAAAAATGTTATTAACGGCAAATATACGACCCCTCAGTATCAAAGCCTAAAAACCGTATTAATAATCTGACAAAAAGTCAGTTTTAATAGATTAACAAACTGACAGAAGTATAGTTCCCATATATTTTCAAACGAAAACCAAAGACTTAATCAATTGTATTGAAATATTTACTTTAAACGATTAACGCCGCCATTTACGGCGGTGACAAGGTAAAAAAGGAAAAAGGCTTTAGCCGCTCACTTTTCACGGGGGAAAGCTGCACGGCTAAAGCCTTAAAAAATATTTAACATTCTGCCACCGCCATAAATGGCGGCGTTAGTTATAATACATAAATTGGGTTATAAAATCTGGAGCGTCTCATATTCATCTTTATTTTAAATGATGTCTTCGTAAACTCTATTTCTATCAATGGTATTTGGCAGCGGTCCAAAATGTGCTAATTTGAGTTCAGCCATTCTTCTGCCTGCTTTTGCCGCATCCACAATATTGTGTCCATCCAAACGGGCTGTCAAATAACCCGACCAAAAGGCATCACCTGCTCCTGTTGTATCTTTTACTTCAACGGGTCTGGTCGGTAAAAAATGAGACCCCTCAGTATTTGAAGCCACTTGACAACCATCGCCGCCCAAAGTAATGCAAACCTCAGCAGCCCCGAGGTTGAGAAAATGTTGTGCTGATGCTTTGGCATCTGTCAGTTTTGAATTGTAAAGCCGTTCCCAATCTACTTCGCTGCATTTGACGAAAGCGCCATGACTACAAAATTCGGCAACCACCCGTTGAGCTTCAGCTTGATCTTGCCATATTTTTTGAGCATAATTGACATCAATACTGAGTTTGCATCCTAATTCAGCAGCTTTGCGTGCCCCCCTCAGTATATTGGTCTGCGCGGGCTTTTTACTCAAGGCAAAGCAAGTAGTATGGAATATTGAAGCAGAATTAAGGAGTTTTTCATTCAATTGCGCCATCGAAATTCGACAGTCGGCTCCCCGATACGCCTCAAAATTGCTGATGTTTTTTGAGCGCGTCACCAATATCAAGGTCGTCATTTCATTGACTTGACGCATAGATTGGGTTTCAAGTCCTAAACTTTTAACATAACCCATCAAATAATTGCCCATATCATCCTTGCCAACAGTTGAAACGAGGCGTACTTTATTGCCCAACCGTTTCATATTCATACATAAATTCGCTGGACTACCGCCCGGAATTCGCTTGAACATTTCTACTTCATCCATCAATTCAGCAAAATCCGTAGAAATCATATCTATCAATAATTCGCCAACGCTTAGAATGTCAATTTTTCTATTTCTCATTAAATCTAACTGCTTCGGATTATAAATTATCATTCATCCAACCTGAAAATATTGCCTTGAAATCTCAAAATATTCACATAACTGTTTTCATATTTTGAAATATTATTATTGGCATCATCTCCTGATGAAA
>JAYTON010000448.1:0-4861 GCA_043747725.1 Saprospiraceae bacterium | reverse complement strand
GCGGGTAATAAGCTGGGAATATTCGCAGGTTGGCGCGGTGATATGACTAAAAATAGCTATCGCAACCTTGTAAAATACAATCCATTCATGTTTTCACGTCCTAAAATTAAAAACACTGAAGTCGATGAAGTATATGGTGGTATCAAAGGTAAAGTGAGTGCCTTCGATTATTCAGCACAAATTGGATGGAGCAATAACAAAAACTTGGCGTTGTTTTTATCTGATACAACGGATTTGAAACGCCGTTTTAATATCATCTACGATACAGTAAAAATCGCTAATATCCGCGCAGCAGTTACGATGAATCTCATTGAAAACTTGGAATTGACGGGTACTATTAGCCAAAACGTTTACACTGCTAAAAAGCAAAAAGCAGCTTGGGGATTGCCTTCACTCGATGTGAATGTGTCTGCAAAATACAAAGTGTTTGAAGATGTCAAAACCAATACAATGGCTAATTTGAAAGCCTCATTGTTCGTACAAAATGGCGTCAATTACATCAATAAAGCCAAGCAAGCTGACCGTTTGAGCCCTCTTTTCGATTTGAGTGTAGGCGGCGAATTGTTTTTCAGTAAAAACGTAGGCGTTTTCCTTGATGCTAACAACCTTTTGAATCTCAAACGCGAACGTTGGCAGAATTACCCGACCTTTGGTTTGAATATTTTAGGCGGTGTTTCGGCGCGGTTTTAATTATATAATATTTGCCACAACTTGCAGCAAGTTTTTAAACTTGCTGCAAGTTTCAGTAAATTTCACGTAAAGACCCCCTCAGTATGAAACCACATTTAAACATAAATATTAGCCTATTCCTCTTCTTTCCTTATTTTTTAATCGCTCAAACGATAAGCCCTCGTCTCATCGGCAGCCGATACGCTGCCTTAGGCAGTGCGAGCGTCGCTCTGCGCGATGCACAATCCTTATTCAGCAATGCTGCAGGGTTGTTAGGCGTTGAAAACAAAACTCTGATACTCAATTCATCTTGGTTTTATGGTGTGAATGAATTGAAACCGATTGCCGTCGGTTTTGTGATGCCGAATCCATCGGGTGTTTTAGGTTTTTCATTCAAACATTTTGGATTTGAAAGTTTAAAAGACAACACTTTGGGAGCGGCTTATGCACGGCGGTTTTCTTCAAAATTAGATGCTGGTATTCAACTCAATTACTCCAATATATCTATCAAAGACAATGGCTCTCGCAATGTTATTGGTTTCGATATAGGATTTAATACATTGATTATCAAGGATTTATACATGGCTTTTCATGTGCAAAACCCTATTCCTATCCAATCGCCCGACTCAGATAAGACCCCCTCAGTATTTCGCCTCGGTTTGGCATATTCTATCAACACAGCAGTTTTGATAGTCACTGAAATTAAAAAAGACCTCTCCTACCCTACTTCCGTTCGCATAGGCATGGCTTATAAACCGACCGATAAAACTGAGTTTCGAAGCGGCTTTGAGACACAACCCGTCAAATTGGCTTTTGGATTCGGGTATGTTTTAACTGAAAATTTAAATGCCGATTTAGCGGTTTCAAGCCACAGCGTTTTGGGTCTGACCCCTTCATTAAGTATTCACTATGTTTTTAAAAAATGAATACCTTTGTAGCGTTTGAAATTTAAAATCATTATGAAAAAAGTATTAATCGTTGCTGCCACCACGTTTGAAATCCAACCGTTTTTGGATTTTTTAAAACATCAATCGGCTCAAAAATATAACCCTCTATTCGGTCAAAACGGGTACGAAATAGACGTGACCATCACGGGTGTAGGTTTAGCCAATACGGCATTTGAAATGGGTAAAAGCCTTTCAAAAAAATTCTATGATTTAGCCCTCAATGTCGGCTTAGCAGGCAGTTTCAATCGCAAAATAATGAGGGGGGATGTCGTGGAAGTATTGAGCGAACAATATGGTGATTTAGGAGTCGAGGAAGCCGATGGCAGCTTCACAGATATGTTTGAAATGGGTTTGATAGATGGCACTCAAAAACCATTTTATCACAGTAAACTATTGAATAACAAGCCATTGCAATTGCCACATTTAAAACATGTGAAAGGCTTGACCGTTCAAAAAGTGCATGGTTTTACGGATAGTATTGAAGCCATTTTGAAAAAATATAAAGTGGATATTGAAACAATGGAAGGCGCAGCCTTCTTTCAAGCGTGTATGACTGAGGGAGTCGATTTCGCTGAAATACGTGCCATTTCAAATTACGTAGAACCTCGCAATCGAGACAATTGGAAGATAGCCGAAGCCATTGAGAATTTGAATAAAACGCTGATTGAATTGTTTGAAAAAAGGTTAACATAAAAGCTTTTTGACCAAATGGTCAAATTTTTCAATTGTCATAAAAACTTCAAAAAAGGGATATTTAGGTGATTTAAAAGCATTTTAGCACCTATTTTTAAATATAGGCTACTCCTTTATTTTTCAGAAAATAGAGTTTAACCATTTGGTCAAGACTATTTTTATACAATCTCTAACCAGTTTAATGAAATTTCTCTAATTTTTCATTAGTTGAAATTGCCCAAAGCCCTACGAAAGTGATAAGTCCATTGAGAATCAGTATTTCAAAATCAAATTTGTAACCGTTGAACCACGCCACCGAATTTTCATTCATGATATAAGTCAGGATGGGCGATGCAATACAAATATAGGGTGCGAGATGGTCTCTTATTTTCTTTTTAGTTAAAAAACCAAAAGCAAATAAGCCCAAAAGAGGTCCATAAGTATAGCCAGCCGCCTTGTAAATGGCTTCAATGACAGACGAATCATTGATAATATAGAACAAAATGATGATAAAAAACAGCAAAACTGAAAAACCGAGATGCACCAACGTCCGCGTAGTATGCGTCTTTTCCTCTTGTGTTTCTTTCTTTTGAAAACCTAAAAAGTCAATACAAAAGGCTGTGGTGAGTGCTGTCAAAGCTGAATCCGCACTCGCGTAGGTGGACGCAAGCAATCCCAAAAAGAATAATACCCCGATAAATGGTGTGGAATAATTCAATGCAATGGTGGGGAATAATAGGTCGGTTCGAGGCGTACCATTCACGATGGGAATAGCAATATTATTTTGTTTAGCGTACATAAAAAGCAAAATACCTAAAACAAGAAACAACAGATTTATAAATGCTAAAAGTGCTCCGTAGCTCATCATATTTATTTGAGCTCCCCTCAGTGTTTTCACAGTCAAATTCTTTTGCATAATGTCTTGATCAAGTCCGGACATGACTATGCAGATACTCGCACCTGCAAGAAATTGTTTAAAAAAGTTTTTCGCATCGCTCCAACCGTTTTCAAAGAAAAAAACTTGAGATTTAGGCGACTCGGTAACGGTACGGATAATACCATCTAAGCCCAAACCCAACCTATCGCCCACAACATATAAGGTCATGACGAGGGTAGTGATGAGGCAAAGTGTTTGTATTAAATCCGTCCAAATGATGGTTTTGACACCCCCTCTAAAAGTATATGACCATATCAATCCAATGGTAATGGCAACCGTTAGCCAAAACGGGATACCAAATGGAGAGGTGACAAATTGATGCATCACCATTGCGGCTAAATACAACCTAAAGCCTGAGCCTATCGTTCGGGATAAAAGGAAAAAGGCTGAACCTGTTTTGTATGAGGCCGTACCAAATCGTTTTTCAAGATAGGTATAAATAGAAATGAGGTTCAGTTTATAGTACATTGGCATTAAAACGAAGGAAATGACCGTGTAACCGAGTAAAAAACCAAACACGGTTTGCATATACGACATTGACCTCGCCTCTACCCAACCCGGTACTGAGATGAAAGTGACGCCTGAAATAGACGTTCCTATCATACCAATCGCTATCAAATACCAAGGCGATTGGCGTTTTGCCATGAAAAAAGAATGATTATCCGAAGAACCCTTGCTCGTGAGATATGAAATGAAAATCAACATCAGAAAATAACCGATGAGAATAAAAAGAATAAGTTGTGGCGATAATTGAGACGTCATAATTTGGTTGTGATTCTGTTATAAAAATAATTGAGGTTTGAAATTAGACATTCTTGGGAATAAAAGAAGGGGATTTTAATTTTTATAAAAAAAATGCCTTTCCAAAAGTTTAAAACTTCTGAAAAGGCTGATTCTAAAACGAAATTTAACTCAGTTTTTAAGCTAAATTTTTTCTAATCTTAATTTGTTTTAGTCTCTTCTTTAGCATCAACATTCCCTTTAATCATCAAAACAACGTTTGCAGGATCTGTATTGGCTGTCAATGTTACAGTTTTGCTTTGAGGACCATTTTTATGAGCTGAATCAAAAATGACTTTGATTTCGCCTGTTTTACCTGCTTTTATAGGCTCTTTAGGCCATTCAGGCACTGTACAACCGCAGCTACCCCGTGCATCACTGATGATGAGGTCTTCGTTGCCTACGTTTTTAAATTTGAAGAGATGCGTCATTTTGTCGCCTTCTTTCAATTTACCCCAATCATAGCTCATCTCGTCAAATTTGATAGATGTTACTTTACCCGCAGTTTTATTAACAGGATTTTGAGCACCCGGAGAAACTTGATTAGCGTTTGGCATAACAGGTTCAATCGTTGATTTTGCAGTAGATGGCGCAGCTTCAATTGCTTTAGGCGCAGCGGCAGCAGTTGCAGCAGCAGTCTTAGGTTGCTCACTGCTATTTGGAGTAGCTGCTGACATAGAAGCCGCACCTACTGTGTTTGAAGATGCTGATGGGTCATTCTTACAAGCAAAAGCTAAAGTGATGACACTTGCTAAAGCCATGCTTTTTAATACATTTTTCATTGCTATTCGTTTTTTATTATTTTAAAAGGATGAAATTTTATACAAAATTAATAAAAAAACACTTTTATACTGAG
>JAYTON010000447.1:0-9197 GCA_043747725.1 Saprospiraceae bacterium | reverse complement strand
GTAGTAAACGAATTATTATTAATCTTGTTTATTGATTCTATTTTTATAATCGCAAATCTAACAAAACAATTTGAATACTCTAAAGAATAATAATCTAATAATTTCTGTAATAGTAATGTCCGTTTTTCATTTAGCCCCCCCTCAGTAAAATAAAAAAAAGAGCCACTTGTTACTTGCAAGTAGCTCTTTTTCTTATTTTATCAAAATGAAAATAACAGTTTATTTTAAAAACTTAACTATAAAGCCGCCGCCAAAGCATTCTCAAATTGCCCTTTGGTGAACAACCCCTCAGTCATCCAATAGATTTGAGTCATATGAATCAATTGATTGCGCGTTGGTTGTGGATAGCGTTTTTCACTACAAAATGAACAAACGCGCGCTATAGATGACTTGAAACTATGCGTCATTCTGATCCCAATTTCAAATTGCATTTCCATACGGTGATAGATGGCTTGTTCGGCACTTTCTATTTTTTCCAATTGTGATTGGCGTTTCATTATCTCTTTTTGCTTGTGATAATCATCCCATAAATCGTATCCTGCCTCTCGCTCCTCTCTCGATTTTTTAAAAATGGCATCTAACACTTCTTGTCGTTGTTTTTCAGCTTCTCGTTGCTCATTATACAAGGCTTTTTTTTCTTCAAGCCGCCTAAAATGGGCATCAGATTGAATGCTAATAATCAAACGGCTTCTTCTCCAACTGGCTTCTCTTCTTTCCTCATCTCTGATTTTAGCTAATCTAATATTTTCTATTTCTTGCAATTTAGCTTGTTTTTTAGCTTCAATCTTTTGTTCTTTAGCAAGTTTCAAAGCTAATTTTCTTTGAATTTCAGCTTCTATCGCATCTTTTTTATGCTGAATGGCAGCTAATTTAGCATCTTTTATCAGTTGAATAGCAGCAAGTTTTTCATCCTTACGGCGTTGGATTTCAGCTTGTTTTCTTTCTTTGGCTTCTTCTTTTTCTCTTATTTTCCGCGTTACCTCATCGAGTTTCTCTTGTCGCTTGCGCAATGTTTCGGCATATCTTGTATTGAGTGGATCAACTTCTTTCAAAATTTGTCCTCTAAAACCATCAGGTAATTTGGCTAAATGGGCAATAAATATTTCACCCGTTTCAGCTTGTATCATAAATTGCTTATCCAAGCCATCATCTTCTCTATTTTTCTTATCTTTTTTAGAAATACCTTTGAAATGGCTTTTCCAATCATGCTCTCGATTGGGCAAGCCATGTTCCCAATAATTATCCACAAAATCGAATAAAAGATACTCTGTTTTATCAGCCCAAGGGCGCGATGCCCGACCGACCATTTGAAGATACATAGAAAGCGATTTGGTCTTTCGAGCCAAACCAATAATTTCGATACAGGGTATATTATTCCCCTCAGTAGCAATTTCACAATTGGATAATACTTGAATTTCTTTATTGATAAATTGCTCAAAGATTTGTTTTCTATCTTTAGATTTTCCATCCACATGCCCCGCTTTGATGCCTCGCCATTCAAATGCTTCAACCAGTTTTTTAGAATGGCTAACCGTTGTGGCATATAGCATCATTTGTTTACCTTCTCCTTTTTCAATATAGGTATCAACGACTGACATAATTTGCCGCGTTTCACTTAATAATTCAGCCATCTCGGTTTCTGAATATTCTCCTTTTACAATATGAATCTCAGCGATTTGGTCATGCGTATAGGTCGTCATTGCCCATAATCGAGCGGGTATCAGATTGCCCATTCTTTCTAATTGAGCAACTGACATACCCAACACAATTTCATCGCATATATCCGTAAATCCCAAACCACTTAAACGGTAAGGTGTCGCTGTCACCATGAGGAGTTTGGCATGTGGGTGAGCAGCGTAAATAGTCATATAAGTCTGTGCAATGCAATGATGCCCTTCATCCGTAATAATCAAATCAGGATCAAAATCCAAGGCATTGACATATGTAGCAACACTCGCCACTTGATGGTGTATCGAATAATCTCTTTTCAAACCTGCTTTAATAACACCCGTTTCTATTCCAAATAGGTCGTCATATTCGCTTCTAATATTATCCACTAACTCATCCCGATGAGCAAGAGTTAAGGTTTTATACCCTTTAACGGCGAAGGTTTTGACAATGGAAGCGATGGTGGCTGTTTTTCCACTGCCTGTGGGAGATTGGTACATGATGGATCGGCAACCGCTTTCCCATGCACTCAAGATAGCGTTTCTGCTCTCTATTTGGTAAGGACGTAACTCTGTGTTCCGAAATTTATCATCCTTTTCTGCCGGCTCACTTAATCCATTGGTAGCATGAAACAAAATATAGTCATTTTGAACAGTCATATTGTTATTGGTTTATTGTACAATATAATTTTTTTACGTACAAGGGTAATCATAAGTTTTATATCCCCTCAGTATTTTGAACCAATAATTATGCCTTGACAAGGCAAAGAGCCTTTGTTTTTCTTATTTTACTGAGGTATTGTTTAATTTATACTTTACTAACAAGTCTAATCGTTTTTTAGGAACGGTTTTCGCTGTATGAAATATTATCAGTATATATACAACAGACTCTTACATGAAACGTCGCTCTTTTCTCGCCAATATTTTCTTAGGTTCGGCTGCAATGGCTTCACCTGATAATTCCAAAAAGCAAAGCCCTCGCGTACCTGTTATACGCATTGCACACTTGACTGATATTCATCTGAATGCCGATAAAACTGCGGAAGAAGGTCTTGCAAGAGCTCTTCAAAGTGCAAATGCTTTGAATCCCAAGCCTAATTTCATCATTAATGGTGGCGATGCCATTATGGATGCGCTTGAAAAATCGAAAGAAGAAGTGAAAGTGCAGTGGGCATCGTTTAAAAATATTGTTAAAAACAACAACTCTTTGCCCATCGCCAATGTGATTGGCAATCATGACATTTGGGGCTGGTTCAACAAAAAAGAAGATTTGAAAGGTGATAGACTGTATGGCAAAACATGGGTGACAGAGGAGTTGAAAATGCCAAAACGCTATTATGCTTTTGAGCGAAATAATTGGAAATTTATCGTATTAGACAGCGTACAACTCAATCCAAACGGGGGTTATATTGCTTTCATTGATGCTGAACAAATGGAATGGTTGAAAGCTGAATTGGCTAAAACGCCAACGACTATGCATATTTCAATCGTTTCTCATGTGCCTATATTTTCCGCTTGTGCAGGTTTGTTTTATGGTAAAACAGAACAGAACGGCGATTTACTCACGCATAGGAACATCATGCACACCGATTTTTTTAAGTTGAAAAACTTATTTAAAAACCATCCTAACATTCGCGTTTGCATCAGCGGTCATGTGCATTTACAAGATGAAGTTAAATATCTCGGTATCACCTATTATTGCAATGGTGCCGTTTGTGGCAATTGGTGGAAAGGTAGTTTTCAAGATTTTCCGCCTGCTTACGCCGTTATAGATTATTATGATGACGGTAGTTTTGAGCGGTGTTTTGTGAATTATTAAGTATCTTAAATAGACTAACACCCCCTCAGTAAAAAGGCATTATTCAATCTCATAACTCCAAGTAATATCCACCGTTTTTTCAAGCATAGTGGTGACGGAGCAGTATTTTTCCATCGAGAGTTTGATGGCTTGCTCCACTTTTTCTTTTTTCAAATTGCCTTTGAAAATATATTTTACATGGATTTTCAAAAAAGGCGCAGGTATAGCATCCGCATCGCGTTGACCTTCTACGACGATACGAAAATCTTCAACCACTTGTCTCGTTTTTTTTAAAATCAATACAATATCAATCGCCGAACAACTGCCCAGACCCATCAGTATCAATTCCATCGGGCGCGCACCTGCATGTGTACCGCCAACCGCCGCCGCCGCATCAATATGCACCGCTACTTTATCGCCACCAAAACCTGTGAAGTGAAAATCACCATCTAAGCGGCTAAGCTCTACTTGCATCGTTTTTAATTGTATATCTTTTTGAATACTCATTTTAATTGAATTTAATATTATGGTATCATTTTGGATTAAAAGTTTAAAGTTTTAAATTCATCATCAACATTTTATTAAAATAAATTTTACAATGGAAAAAGGACTTTTCTCTATTTTAACGCTTGTTTTTGCAGTTAGCTTTATTCAAGCACAAGAAGAAAAAGATAAAGATTTAATCAAAGTGGACATCGAAAATGGCACTATCAACGGCTTAAAACCAGCTGCTACAATGGCTGAAATCAAAAAAGCCTTACCGTTTTTTACGGATGAAACGGCTGAAAATCAAGGCATTAATTGCGATGGCGGCGTTTTTTATATGAATAACGATGTTTATTTTTATACTGCTCGCGATTATGTTGACATCCGTGCAGAGTTTAAAGGCAAACTATCCAAAGATATTTTGAATAAAAACATTCAAGAAGTCACTAAGCTTTTAGGTACTCCCGATCATCAAATAAAACCTGCCGGCGATGATGAAAGTATAATGGTTGTTTATTTCAAAATGCCTTATGGCTGCTTGCGTTTAAACTATAATATTTCAACGGGTAATATTTTTGAAATAGCGATGCACACCAAGCCGATTAATGAGGCAATGTTAGATTTATGTTTCTAAACCATTGATTTTCAATGGTTTATATCAAAAGCCATTTTTGTTAATTTTAAGGTGATTAAAATTTATTGTACCATCGGAAGATTTGAATGCTTCCGATGGTTTTTTTTCATTTAATCAAAACGCAATGACTGAGGGGGTATCGGCTAAGATAATTTCAGTCGCTTCCAAGGCTTGAAAAATATCCTTTTTGATGTCATCAATATGCTCCAAACCGCATGAAACGCGTATCAAACCATCGGTAATATCAACAGCCTTCCTTTCCGCAGGGGTCAATTTGGAGTGTGTTGTAGAGGCAGGATGCGTAGCAATGGAACGCGTATCACCCAAATTGGCAGTATGTGAAATCATTTTCAGATGATTTAAAAATGAGCGTCCTGCATCAATGCCACCTTTTACTTCAAAACATACAATGCCACCACCAAGCCGCATTTGCCGTTTTGCCAATTCATACTGCGGATGTGAAGGTAAAAACGGATATTTGACCGAATTTACTGAGGGGTGTTCGCCCAAAGCCTTAGCCAATTCAAGCGCATTTTGAGAATGTCTTTCCATCCGCACCGCCAATGTTTCAAGGCTACGAGACACAATCCAAGCGTTGAAAGGCGACAAGCTCGGACCTGAATGCCGTGCAAAAAAGCGTATTTCTTTTATCAACCTTTTAGAGCCGACAATTGCCCCAGCAATCGCCCTACCCTGACCATCCAGAAATTTAGTGGCAGAATACGTGACCAAATCAGCCCCGTAAGCGATGGGCGTTTGAATATAAGGTGTTGCGAAGCAATTATCAACGTTTAGAATCAAATGATGTTTCTTTTTCAAATTGCCGAGCCATTCCAAATCAATCAAATCCAAGCCCGGATTGGAAGGCGTTTCTACTAAAATCATTTTAGTATTAGGCTGAATTAAAGCTTCCCACTCTTCCGGTTTTTTAATATCACCATAAGAAAAAGTGATGCCCCAACGGGGGAAAATTTGCGTCAACAACTGATGCGTAGAGCCAAAAACCGAACGCGAAGCCACAATATGATCGCCCGACCGCAACAAACCAGCAATAGACGTGAACACCGCCGACATCCCCGATGCCGTCGCTAAACCATCTTCCGCACCATCCATTTGGCACAAGCGGTCTATAAATTCAGTGTTATTCGGGTTTGAAAAACGGGTGTAAATATTGCCTGGTATTTCGTCAGCAAACAACGCACGGGCTTGTTCAGCATCTTCAAAAGTAAAACTGGAAGTAAAATATATAGGCGATGAATGTTCGCGGTAATCCGATTGCTCTGTTCGTGTGCGTATCGCAATCGTCTCAAAATTGTCGTAAGGCATTGATTTTCAATTAATTAAAAATTTAAATAAAACAACTTTACGACGGTTTGTCCCAAAGGGATTCCTTAGGAAAACCCTCGTAAAGTTTAATTCACTACTAAATTGCATATTAATTCGGCTGAGGCACGTAGCGCAAATAAGGCGTTTTCATATCCGCCTCTACGCCATATTTTCCAACAATATCTTCGGTTGGTACGTTGAGCGTGACAATCACATCATCGCCTTTCTGCCAATCCGCAGGGGTGGCTACTGAATGGGCAGCGTTGAGTTGCAAAGCATCCAATACGCGCAGGAGTTCAAGGAAATTGCGCCCAATTGCCATCGGGTACGTCAAAGTCAATTTCACTTTTTTATCAGGTCCGATAATAAAAACAGAGCGTACTGTTGCTTTTTCACTCGCATTCGGGTGAATCATGTCGTACAATTCAGCCACAACACGGTTTTCATCGGCAATAATTGGGAAGTTCATTTCCACATTATTCACCTTTTCGATGTCTGGAATCCAACGATTGTGAGAAGCCACATCATCCACCGATACGGCAATCACTTTGCAATTGCGCTTTGCAAATTCGCCTTTCAAAAGGGCTGTTTTACCCAATTCGGTAGTACAAACGGGTGTAAAATCTGCCGGATGTGAAAATAGAACGCCCCAGCTATTGCCAAGCCATTCGTGAAAATTGATAGTCCCTTGCGTGGTATCTATCGTAAAATCGGGAGCGGTATCACCAAGTCTTAAAGCCATAATTAATTGATTTTTTTAAATTGAAAATTGATTTTTTTAAATTGAAAATTGAGAGCTAATTTTCAATTAGTCAATGAGGTATTTTATCTTGAAAATAACCATAGACCCAAGCTCCAGCAATGGCACTGAGCAAAGTTACTATAACCACTGGGAAGCCCGCACCTATCTGAGCGTAAAGAGGACCTGGACAAGCACCCGTTAAAGCCCAACCGAAGCCGAACATTAAGCCGCCGATAATGACGCCTTTATGCATGGGCTTTTCAGCGAATTGAATAGTGTCGCCTTGTACCGTTTTTATGTTGAACCGTTTTATCAACCAAACTGAAATGGCTGCCACTACGACCGCCGTGCCAATCACGCCATACATGTGAAACGCTTGCAAACGAAACATCTCTTGAATCCGAAACCATGAAATGATTTCAGCCTTTACGAACACGATGCCGAAGAACGTGCCAATGGCTGCATATTTTAAATTAGCGACAAAATTTTCGGATTTTGTAGCAGCGTTGACCCCCTCAGTTTCAACGAGGAGTTTGTTATTATTTACTGATAAATCGTTCATTTTCAATAATTTATATAATTTGCGAAATCGGCGTTCTGCCCTACTGTTTATAATTTTAATAAAAATGGTAACACCAACCATGTGACTAAAAAGCCACCTGCCATGAAACAAATAGTAGCAATTAATGACGGTAATTGGAAATTGGATAAGCCTGTAATCGAATGCCCCGATGTGCAGCCGCCCGCATAACGCGTACCGAAGCCCACTAAAAAGCCACCAAAAACCATGAACACAAAGCCTTTCAAAGTGAAAAGACTACTGAAATTGAACAAATCTGTCGGCATTAAACCATTAAAATCTTTTATGCCCAATGCTGTCAAATCTGCTTGGGTTTGTGAAGCAATTTTTATCGGATTGGGGTCAGTGAGAATCGTTGTGGCGATAATGCCACCTAAAACAATGCCACCGACAAAGAAAAAAGACCATATTTCTTTTTTCCAATTGTAGTTGAAATATGGTTTATTGCTTGGCAAAACCGCCGCGCACACATGCCGCAAGGTGGAGGAAATGCCAAATTGTTTATTGCCCAATATAAGCAAAGCGGGAACTGTCAAGCCGATTAATGTACCCCCTATGTACCAAGTCCACGGATGTTGAAGTGTTTCCATATTTTTTAAAATGATAAATGATGAATAATAAACCGCTAACTCATTGATTATCAAGCAATTGAAAATTTTAAATCACAAAATCAATGGGGCTTCCTAATTTTCTTTTCATAAATTTTTCTACTAAACGCAGCATTTGATCAAACTCGATTAAAAAGCCGTCGTGCCCAAATTTGGAGTTAATTAATTCCAATTTAGCATGCGGAATATGCGCTGCGAGAGACACTTGCTCTTCTATCGGAAACAACAAATCCGATTGAATACCAACGATTAATGTATTAGATTTTATTTTCCTCAATGCCTCGCCGATGCCGCCCCGATTGCGCCCGACATTGTGCGAATCCATCGTTTTGGACAACGAAATATACGATAAAGCATTGAATCTTTTACGCAATTTCAGACCTTGATAGCGTTGATACGTTTGCACTTTGAAGGTGTCGAGGCTGTTGCCTTCGTCGGCTTGTGCAATATTATAGCCTTCGTAACTTCTGTAACTGAGCATCCAGATTGCCCGAGCCGCTTCCATACCTTTTGCTCCTGCGTTGGCAAAATCCTCATAAGTGGTGGCTTTTACTACAACTTCGGCTGATACTGAGGGGTCGGCTTCGATAGCCATGCGTTGCGTTTCGTTCAAGGCAATGCTCCACGGCGACATGCGCGCGCCGCATGCAATCACGGCTATATTTTCAAAAAAATCAGGTTGCATAATCGCCCATTCCAAAACCTGCTGACCGCCCATTGAACCACCAATACCTAACTTAACTTGTTGAATATCAAGGTATTGCGCTAAACGAATATGCCCTTTGACAACATCTCTGATACTGATAACAGGAAATTCTCTACCGTAAAAACTGCCCTTAAGTGGGTTGATACTGAGGGGAGATGTAGAGCCGTAATGCGAACCAATCATGTTTGCGCAGACGATAAAATAATGCGCTGGATCAAAAAATTTGCCCTCTCCAATCATACCACTCCACCAATCCGCCGCTTCGCTGTTGCCTGTGAGCGCGTGGAAAACCCAAATAACATTGTCCTTTTTTTCATTGAGGGACCCGTAAGTGTGATACGCTATATCCACTTGCGGCAATTCAGCACCACATTCCAACGGTAAAGCTGTTTTATCGTGAAAAATTTTAACGCTGGATTCTATTGCCGTATCCATTTCAATCATCGTATTTGTCCTAATTTTTAAAGTGACCCCCTCAGTATAGTCTGCTTTTTTGAGTATATTTTTCATTTCGCGCGAACAAGTTAAGGTTAAAATTGTCAGCAATTATTTTCTAAGCATTTTCAAAATAAGATTATATCGAAAAACCATTATCATCCGTAACTTTTGAAAGAGTCCAGCGGACTCATACGTTTGTAGAAATTATGAAC